>CADBMA010000039.1 GCA_902795665.1 uncultured Rhodospirillales bacterium | reverse complement strand
TTATCATCTTTCAGTAAGATATTATATTTTGGTTCTAACTTTTTTATCAGCTCATTTTCAAGCAGCAAAGCCTTGGCTTCAGTTTCAACAACAATAAATTCCATACGATTAATTTGTGCAACCATGCGCTGCAAGCGGGCAGGGAGCTTGTTGATGTGCGAATAAGCCGTAATTCTCTTTTTAATATTTTTAGCTTTGCCGACATAAAGAACATTTTCGTTCTTGTCAATCATTCGATAAACTCCGGGCTTTTCCGGAGCTATTTTTATGTGTTGCTCCAGAATATCCAACCCGCGATTTATATCAAAAACTGATGCCATCTTTTTACGTTAAAAGAATAATATTCCGAAAAAGATTACCGTAAATATGGTGGTGATAATCAGTAAAAATGAATTACCGATAAAACGTTTGAAAGTTTCTGCCCAATCAACAACGTTGCTATAACCTTTGTATACTTGCCTAAAAGCAAAAGTGTACACAAAAGCAACCGATACACATATTAAATAAAAGTCATAATTAACAATGATGTTGCTGTAAAAATATTGCAGCCCATGGCGATAAGATAAAAATATTCCGGTGCAAATTCCCAATAAAATCATAGGGTTTAGGATAAGACCGCTTTTAAACAGATTAATAATACCCTTAATCATCTATACCTCCTGAAATTTTTTAATCTCATTTATTATTATATCTGCAGCTTCATGAACTTTATCTTTGTCACAGCCTGAAACCCAGACACGAATTTTGGGTTCGGTTCCAGATGGGTGCAATACAACTCTGCCGCAATCATGCATAATTTTTTCTGCTTGTTTGACAGCATTTTTTACATTATCTGCCTGCGTCGCAGCAACTACGGTCGTCCTATCTACAACAGCAATACTTGTAAAAACATAAGGATCAAGTTCAAATTCTGGGAAAATTTCATCGGTTTTGCGTCCGTCTTTCAACACCGCCAGACAAACCAACAGAGCATTGACCATACCATCGCCGCTTTTACAATATTCTCCGGCAACAATATGTCCTGATTCTTCTCCCCCCAAACAGCACCCAACTTCTTGCATTTTGGCAATAATGGCGCGTTCTCCGACTTTCACGCTATAATAATCAAATCCCAACTTGCGGATATATCTTTCCATTGCAGTATTTGAAATAATTGTTGAAACAACGGCATTTCCTCGATATTTGCCTTCTTCTTTCAGATAACGTGCCAAAAAGGCAATTAAAGCTTCTGCCGGAATTTTCACTCCATTGCGATCGCAGACCAACAAGCGATCGCCGTCACCATCAACAGCAATTCCGATATCAGCATGCGCTCCGATAACAGTTTCATACAGTTTTTCAGGATGCTGTGAGCCGCAGTTTCTATTAATATTATAGCCATCAGGCTCATTGCCCAAGCAGATAACACCGGCTCCCCAGCTTTTGAATACTTGTGGCATAATTTCGGCAAAGCACCCGTTTGCGCAGTCAAGAACAATCCGAAGCCCTTTCAGTGGAGCTTGCACGTCAGTAATTTTATTAATTTTTTCCAAATATAAAGTTAAGGCTTTGGTATTTTCGATAATTTTTCCTAAATGCTCATGAGATAGCCGAAAATTATTTTCAATGATTGTCTGCTCTAAATGATTTGTTGTTTCATCATCAAACTTATTGCCGTTGTAGTCTATTAATTTTATACCATTATCATAATATGGATTATGCGAAGCGGTAATCATCACTGACATATCAACATCCAGTTCCGAGGTCACCAAGGTTAGAGCAGGAGTTGGCAACACGCCAAGCAATATGACATCGACACCTGCTGCCAAAAAACCGGCACTCAGCGCCGATTGCAGCATTTCTCCCGAGATGCGGGTATCACGAGCAATGGCCACTCGTTTTTTTTTGGTGCAAATTTGCAATCCGCATGCCATACCCAATTTGGTAGCAAAATCAGCATTCATAGGATATTGATTGGCAATCCCTCTCACTCCGTCAGTTCCGAACAATTTTTGTGACATTACTTCTTCCTCCGCAGCTAACTATATAAACATTCGTACCAAATATCAATATATTGATTATTTTCTATTCATATACTCGGGAGAAAAGCCGTGAGGATGCCGTGCTTTTAATTTTTCAATATTGTGTTTGATAATATCATCAATATCAACTCCCAAAGCCAGTGCGGCATTTGCTAGATACCAGCATACATCACTGAGTTCATCAATCATTTTTTGGCGGTTTTCATCATTAAGTTCTTTGTTATGAAATTTAAGTTTTTTCCACAGATCGCAACATTCTCCGGCCTCTCCGGCCAATCCGGTCATGGCTGTATCCATTCGTGCATAATTTCCGTTTAACCATTTTGACAAGGCGACAATGCGCTGCGAAAATAAATCGTCATCTTTGCTGGATTGTGAAGTAACGCTATCAACAAAGCTACAGTATTCTCTTAAAAAATCTTTTGCTTCCATCATATTTTCTCCAGATAAAATAATACCTGCTATCCCATCAAGGATAGCAGGCATAACATTACACTGCCACTTTGCCGGTCAATTTGTGATGGCACTGATAGTCAACAAGTTTGAAGTCTTCGTATTTGAAGTCATCAATTTTTTTGACATCAGGATTGATAATCATCTTGGGCAGCGGATAAGGATTGCGGGTAAGCTGTGTTTTTACCTGCTCAAAGTGATTGTTGTAGATGTGCGTATTTCCCAAAGAGTGGATGAATTCTCCAGCCTTCAGTCCGCATACCTGAGCAATCATCATGGTAAGCAACGAGTACGATGCAATGTTGAAGGGAACACCCAAAAACATATCGCAACTGCGCTGATAAAGCTGGCAATTCAGCTTGCCATCGGGGGTAACGTCAAACTGGAAAAAGCAGTGGCAGGGCGGCAATGCCATTTGGTCAATCTGTGACGGATTCCACGCCGTAACAATCATGCGGCGGTCGGTTGGGTCGGTTTTGATACGTTCAATAACGTCTTTAATCTGGTCGATTCCCTCAGAATTCCAGTTGCGCCATTGATGACCATAAACCGGTCCGAGGTTTCCGTTTTCATCGGCCCATTCGTCCCAAATGTGGACATTGTTGTCCAGCAGGTACTTAATGTTGGTATTGCCAGACAAAAGCCATATCAGCTCATGAATGACACCTTTCAGAAACATTTCTTTGGTTGTAACCAGAGGAAAGCCATCCTCCAAATTAAAATGCATCTGACGGCCGAAAACCTTACGGGCATAAATGCCGGTGCGATTGTCGCTGTCTTTTCCATTCTCCATTACATCACGGAGCAAATCTAAATACTGTTTCATAACGTTTCCTTATTTTTGTTAAACATTAGTAATTTCTAAAATAATTTTCTTTAATACTGACTGCTCAACAAATTCTCCTTTACGCACCATAACGCGGGTTGTGATATTATCCAAATCAAAATCAGGAAAAATTTGCCGATAATTTTTATTCAAACTTTCAACACACGGGGTAATGTCAACTTTATTGCCGGTTAAGTCAGGATTTAAATCGCCCTTATATATACAATCGACAACAATATCAGGCATAAGCTTTGAGTCGCCGGTCATAAACAACTTATAAATTGACGCGCCGCCGGAAATATAAATATCTTCTTCAAAATCCTTAAAAAAATTCACATCATTAACCACAAAATGATGCTCAGGGTCTGTTACTTGATAGTCAGTTTCAAAAGTCAGAATATATATGTTGCGCTCCGGTAGCGTACGATTGGGAAAGCTTTCATATGTAGACTGTCCGGCAACAACATTATTTCCCAGTGTAATGCGTTTAAAACGTTGAAAATCTGATTTTATATGCCACGGAATCTGTGAACCGATACCTATAACATTATCGTTCTCGTGTCGGCACCAAATTGCAACTTTGGTCATTTTTTAGCTACCTCATAACAAATTTGGGACACTTGTAGCATATATTTTTCTGCAATTCAATAACAAATATAAAGTTATCTTCAATTTAACATATTGAGCAACATTATAAAGCTTTGCGAGCAATTTCGTCCGGAATAATTAACGGAGCATCAGTAGAGTTAATAATCTCATCAAGAGAGAAAGAAGGCATAATTTCTTTTAACACCAATCCTTCAGGTGTGACATCAATTACGCAGCGTTCGGTAACTATCATATCAACTTCATTACGGGCGGTGAGAGGAAGTGTACAGTCTTTGACAATTCGGGCCTCGCCTTTTGGAGTGGTATGCTCCATGGCAATAATTACCTTTTTGGCGCCAACGGTCAAATCCATGGCTCCGCCCATACCGGGGATAACCGAGCCCGGAATCATCCAGTTGGCCAAATTGCCGTGACTGTCAACTTGCAAAGCCCCCATTACCGTGATATCAACATGACCGCCGCGAATAATTGTAAAAGACATTGCCGTATCAAAAAATACAGCCCCCTGTCTGGTCAGCACAGGCAGTCCTCCGGCGTTAGTTATTTTGGCATTTCCCGTTGCATTAAGATCACGCTTTCCTCCGCCGATCATACCGTTTTCTGACTGCAGCATTACCATCATATCTTCGGGGATATAATTAGCTACTTCAGTCGGCAAACCGATTCCCAGTGTGATTACATCACCTTCATTCACCTCTTGAGCAACTCGGCGGGCAATTAATTCTCGGCATTTTTCTTTGGATAAAATCATTCGTTTCTCGTTTCAAATTAAAAAGCTATATAATCAACAAATATTCCGGGGATAGTAATTTCTGCCGGATTTAGCGGTTCATCGCATATTTCTTCTGGTTCAAGAATTACAATATCTGCAGCTGTGGCCATTGCCGTATTAAAGTTACGTGTTGTGCCGTCCAAAAAAGCATTGCCGAATTTATCGGCCTTTGTGGCATAAATTATAGCAACATCGGCTCGCAAGGGTTTTTCCAACAGATATTTATGCCCATCAACTTCCACAACATCTTTACCGTTTTCAACTATTGTACCGATTCCGGTCGGAGTCAAAATGCCGCCAAGTCCTGCCCCTGCGGCTCGAATGCGTTCAACCAGTGTTCCCATAGGCACCAACTCAACCTCCAGCTCACCGGCATTTAATTGTCTTCCGGATTCGGGATTGGTCCCAATATGCGATACAATTGCTTTTTTAACCAACTTATTGACAATCAATAATCCTCGATCATATTCTGGCAATGATGTATCATTAGCAATCAAGGTTAGATTGCCGATATGATTTTTAACCAACTCATCAATAATCTTGACAGGACTGCCGCATCGAAGAAACCCTCCGATCATTATCGAAGCTCCCTCTGTAACATATTGTGCAGCCTGCTGTGGCGATATAATTTTTTTCACGTTTATTTTCCGTCAGTGTTTAATTTATCATCACAATATACATGACATTCAATAAAAGTCAACTTTATGATTTTGTTTGTTATTTAGGTGCGGTGTGTAAAACAGATGTTAATTATTTTTCATAAGCCTTGAAAAAAAATTTTTTAAGTTGTAACTTGAGCGCATTAATTCATTAACTTATAAGGAAAACAATATGCGATTTTTAATCAAATATAGCTCTATTGCCGCTGCAATAGTATTGTTCCTTTGCAGTTTTATTTCTACTGCGGGAGCTTCAGAAATAGACTTAAACATTCCAGCATTGGATGTAGATTATAACTTCTGGGGATATAACATTACCGGAACGCAGATTTTGCTCTATGGTCTGAGCATTTGCGGACTTGGTGTTATTTTCGGATTATATGAATTTGTAGCCATCAAAAAAATGCCGGTTCATAAACTGATGTCAGATATGGCAGGATTGATTTATGAAACTTGCAAAACGTATATGAAACAGCAAGCCTTGTTGTTGGTTGTTCTCGAAGCGTTCATTGCAGTATGTATCTTTTATTACTTTTTTGGCTTAAACGGCACACCTCTGCCAATGGTAATGAACATCTTGCTGTGGTCAGTGCTCGGCATTTTGGGATCATTCACAGTTGCTTGGTTTGGAATGCGTATTAATACTTACGCCAACGCTCGTACAGCTTTTGCCTCACTGAAGGGCAAAGCTTTTCCGGTTATGGCCTTGCCACTTCAATCCGGAATGTCAATCGGCGTTTTGTTGATTTGCGTTGAACTGTTTATGATGATTATGATTTTGCTGTTTATCCCACGGGAAGCCGCCGGAGCTTGCTTTGTAGGTTTTGCTATCGGTGAATCTCTAGGCGCATCAGCATTGCGTATTTGCGGTGGTATTTTTACCAAAATTGCAGATATCGGCGCTGATTTGATGAAGATTATTTTCAAAATTGATGAAGATGATGCTCGCAACCCTGGCGTTATTGCAGATTGCACTGGTGATAATGCCGGCGATTCGGTTGGTCCGACTGCCGACGGCTTTGAAACCTACGGTGTAACCGGCGTGGCTTTAATCAGCTTTATCGTACTGGCTGCAGGTATGGCTTATGCTCCTGATGGCAATTTAGCTCTTATGGCAGACGGTGTTGACATTCAAGCCCGCTTAATCGTGTGGATTTTTGCAATGCGCTTAATGATGGTTTTGACCTCAATAGTATCTTATCTTGTCAATGGAAAAATTGCCAAAATCAGATTCGGCAACAAGCAAGATTTTGATTTTGAATCTCCGTTGACCAGTTTGGTTTGGATTACTTCATTGTTGTCAATTGCGGTTACATTTGCCGTTTCATATATTATGATTGGCGATATGGGTGAAAACTTGTGGTGGAAACTTTCCATCATTATCAGCTGCGGAACTTTTGCATCAGCAATTATTCCGGAATTTACCAAAATTTTCACATCTTCAAAATCCAAGCACGTTGGCGAAATTGTGAATGCCAGCCGCCAAGCCGGAGCATCTTTGAATATTATTTCAGGTATGGTTGCCGGTAACTTTTCCGCTTTTTGGAAAGGTTTGGTTATTGTTGGTTTGATGGTAGTTGCATACTTTACATCACTTGAAGGCCTTGACAGCTATATGGTATATCCGAGCGTATTTGCTTTTGGCTTGGTAGCTTTTGGTATGCTTGGCATGGGGCCGGTAACCATTGCGGTTGACAGCTATGGTCCGGTTACTGACAACGCTCAATCTGTGTTTGAATTGTCACAAATTGAACAAAAACATGGCATTAAGTCAGAAATTAAAAAAGAATATGGCTTTGAGCCTGATTTCAAAACCGGTAAAGAACTGCTTGAAAGAAACGATTCGGCTGGTAATACCTTTAAAGCTACCGCCAAACCGGTTCTTATCGGAACCGCAGTTATTGGCGCAACCACAATGATTTTCTCTATCATTTTGTTGCTTAATTTGGAATTGAATTTGATGAATCCGATGGTTCTGTTCGGCTTGTTGCTTGGTGGAGCTGTGATTTATTGGTTCTCAGGAGCTTCAATGCAGGCTGTTTCAACCGGAGCATACCGCGCCGTTGACTATATCAAGAAACATATCAATCTTGATACTCAAAAAGCCGCCTCAATTGAGGACTCAAAATCAGTAGTTCGTATCTGCACAATTTATGCACAAAAAGGTATGTTTAACATCTTTATGGTTATTTTCTGCCTGACGATTGCTTTTGCATGCTTTGATGCAGACCTGTTTGCCAGCTACCTGATTTCAATTGCGGTATTTGGATTGTTCCAAGCTTTGTACATGGCAAATGCCGGTGGCGCATGGGACAATGCGAAAAAAGTTGTTGAAGTTGACCTGAAAGAAAAAGGCACTCCTCTGCATGATGCCGCAGTTGTTGGCGATACCGTTGGTGATCCTTACAAAGATACCTCTTCAGTAGCCTTGAACCCGATTATTAAATTTACAACATTATTCGGTTTGTTGGCTGTTGAAATGGCTGTATCGGCACCGCGTTGTGTTGCCCTTGGAGCAGGAATAAGCTTGTTCTTAGTCGCACTTGTTTTTGTATGGCGCTCGTTCTACAAAATGAGAATTAATGACTAAATAAGCTAATCACGCAGTATAAAATAGAAAATCCTCGAAATTGGTAACAATTTTGAGGATTTTCTTGCATAATGAAAATTAATCTTATAGTATCGCGATTAATGAAGAAACTTAATACATATATAGCCAAACAAATATTTGTAGGCTTTCTGTTGGTTACATTTTCGTTGATTTCGATTTTGTGGCTTACGCAGTCCTTGCGCTTTGTTGAAATGATAACCAACAAAGGCTTGCCTTTAGGCTTGTTTATAAAAATGACTTCATGCCTCATGCCCCGTTTGTACGCAATATTATCACCGATATCAATCTTTGTTGCCGTTCTTTTTGTGTATAACCGAATGCTCTCAGACCGAGAATTGGTGGTTATCAAATCAGCAGGCATCAGCCCATGGCAATGCGCCAAACCCGCGTTGTTTTTGGGAATTTTAGTCTCGTTGTTTGCCGTATATGTTAACAATTCGGCTATTCCTTCAGCTGAAAAGAAATTCAAAGATCTGGAGTGGCAAGTCAAAAATGATGTTTCGCATCTGATGTTTCGTGAGGGAGAATTTACTACTTTGGATAACAACCTAACGATTTTTATCGCCGCCCATAAAAAAGACGGATCGGTTGAAGGCGTAATGATTAATGATGAACGCAATCCAAAAGTCAAAATGACTGTCGCAGCCGAAAGCGGAATGATTGTTTATACCGACAAAGGTCCACGCATTATTTTGGTTAATGGTATTCGTCAAGAAATAAACAATAAAACATTGCAGTTTTCATCGCTATCATTTGATAAATATTCAGTTGATTTTGGCGCGTCACAAAGCAAAAAACGCCGTCACGATTCGGTTCGTTCCAAAACACTCAGTGAACTGTTGAACGCAGCGCATAATCCAAATCTAACTCCATCAGAGGCTCGACGCTACATTGTCGAAGGTCATCGCCGTTTGCTCAATCCGTTTTACAATTTTGTCTTGGCACTGTTAGCCTGTACAGGGCTTTTAGTTGGCAACTTTAACCGTCGCGGTCAGGGAAAAATTATCTCAGTATCAATTTTGCTTATGGTATTTATAGAGGCCAATGACCTCATTTTGGGCAATTTAAGCGCTAAAAATCTATACTTTTTGATGTTGTATTATGCAAATGTTGTACTGCCGACTATCATCTGCATCTACGCGCTGTTCTTTTACAATCCGGCATGGACAGCTCATTTTCGGCGACATGGAGAAATTGCGCAATGAAAATAAGTATAAAATATATATCTTTTTGGGCTGTTTTGTTGGGCGCAATCTCTCCATTTTGCGTCAAATCAGCCAACACAGAAAAAAATGTTCCGATCTATTTTAGTGCCGATGAAGTAGAAGAAAACGATAAAACCGGAATTATTACTGCACGCGGAGATGTAAATATTGTGCGTAATGGAGTCACCCTTAAGGCCGACAATCTGACCTATGACCGCCCAAATGATGTTTTGACTGCAGATGGAAATGTTAGTGTCATGCACACTGACGGAACAACCGTTTTTGCTGATCATGTCCGCCTTTCCGATAAAATGACCAAAGCCACCATAAACGATGTTAAGGCAATTTTAGCGGATAAGAGTCGATTGGCGGCCAAACGAATAAAACAAACATCAGAAAAAGACAAACACTTTTTTTATGCGGTTTATTCTCCATGTGATGTGTGCCAAGACAATCCCAAACCCCTATGGTCGATAAAAGCTCGCAAAATTACCCACGATGCTGCCAATCAAGATGTTTATTATCGCAGTGCATTTTTAAATTTTAAGGATATTCCGGTTCTTTACACTCCGTTTATGTCGCACCCAGATCCTACGGTTAAACGCCGCAGTGGTTTTTTGCCCCCAGCTTTGGCAAGTAATAAATATTTGGGAACAGCAGTTCAGGCGCGTTATTTTATTGATATAAACGACTATGAGGACTTGTTATTATCACCAATTATCAGCAGCGATCAAAATCCGGTTTTTGGCGGGCGCTATCGCAAAAATCTTTATAGCGGCGGAATAGACCTTCAAGGCACGTTAATGAAAGATAAAGAAACGCACGAAACCCGCGGCAACATAAATGCTAAGGGACGTTATGAAATTAATGATTTGTGGCTGGCTCGTATGGATATTAATTATGCCTCTGACGGAGCATACCTGAAAGATCTCTCTTTGCCCGGTCGTACCGATACATGGCTGACATCAAACCTTGCGTTTGAGCGCTTTGAAGGTAGAAATTATGCAAATATAGAAGGCTATTCATACAAATTGGTCAGCTATTCTCTACGCAACTCCGACATTAAAGAATTTAAGCAAAGAGAATATAGTAAGCCGTATATTTTGCCGTTGGCGACCTATGAGCACATATCAGATGCTGATAAAATCGGCGGATATTTTAAAAACACATTTAATATTGCGTCAATTTATCGCGAAAAAGACGAAACCCAAACTCAGCGCGCTACAATGATAAACGCATGGAACTTGCCATATACCAGTCCGTTTGGTGAAAAATACCGCTTTACAGCTTCGCTCAAGTCCGATTTGTATTATGTTGATGACTATTATAATGCCAGACAGCAAAATTATACCGGAGAAGTTGGGCGTATATTCCCACAAGCAGGTGTTGAGTGGCGTCTGCCTTTTGTTAGAGCAACTGAGAGCACTCGCCAAATTTTGGAACCTATTATCGTTGCTGTTATAGCACCAAACGGAGGTAACAATACCAAAAAAATTCCTAATGAAGATAGCCTTAATGCTCAGCTCGATGATACCAATTTATTGGACTTGGATCGCTACGCCGGATATGACCGCAACGATACCGGCAGCCGAATTTCATATGGATTAAATTGGAGCGCATACGGCAATATTATCGGCCGTACTTCGTCATTTTTTGGGCAGAGTTATTACATAAATAATAATGAAAGTTTTACACAAAGCTTGGGTGAAGATTCTCATTTTAGTGACTATGTGGGACGAATTTTTTCTGCTCCAAATTCTTATTTGGATTTTAATTATCGTTTTCGCCTTGATAAAGACAATTTCAGTGTCAAATATAGTGAGATTAATACCCGTATAGGCACATCTATGCTTTCAACTTACATTTCTTTTATATCAATTAAAGGACGTGACAAGAAAGGCTCAGATTCCAGCTCGTATTTCTTTGATGACTATCGTGAACGCAAAGAACTATATACTTCAATTAACGCAAAAATCTCGCGCGATTGGAGCATTTCTATCTACAACCGCCAAAATCTTTCCAAAAAACATAACATATCATTGGAACACGGCGGCAAGCTTATTTATGATGATGAGTGTTTCAAACTTATTTTTAATACTCATAAATATAATTCAACTGATCCGGACTATGATGACGGGTATGAATTTTCGGTCATTTTCCTGCTCAAAACTTTGGGTAGTATAGGTTCGGAATAGAAGGAGGTAAATATGTTTAAAATATGGTTTCTATTTTTAGGATTAATAATTGCATTTCCGGCACAAGCGCAATTTGCCGCCGGTTATGATCCGGACTATCGCGACGAAGAAGAACAAGAAGCGGACAGCGTTCCTTCAGTATTTCAAATGCGTAATCCGTTTGAGGC
>CADBMA010000038.1 GCA_902795665.1 uncultured Rhodospirillales bacterium | reverse complement strand
TTTGTGATTTATCGCATAGTTTTAGGAACATTCTTGCTGCTATATAGCTACGGCTATATTGTTTTTTAATATGCCGGATAGTTGGTAACTGCGTTATCTTGACCGTTTTGGTTGATGGTTTGCAAGTCCGAAGCCGGATAAGACTGAATGTCGTACACCCGATTTCCTTCTTGATATAGCTTGTTTTGAATTTCGCTATCCATTTGTTGTGGCGACATTTCACTAATTTTAGGATTTTGCGGACTATTTTGCAATATAATTCCGTTTGTCGGCTTTATTGGGTTGCCGGCATCTTGGATTCTGCCGTCTGTTTTTTGCGGAAATGATGACGGAGAAACAATCGGATTTCCAAGCGGATTGGGAGCATTTTTCGGCTGTTCTAATAAAACTTGGTTTTCGGTACCATCTGCATTCAGCGCTTCGCCATAGACAATGGTATCTTGGTTATTGTTTGCCATTGTATCAATAATGTTTTGGGCATTTGCTATCCCAGTTGATAAAATCAGAATTATTACATATTGCCACATAATACACCTCCTGTGGCCTTGATATAATTGCTCTGGTGCAAAATTCAATATCAGCGGTAATTTTGCCGCCCTACAATTGCGGCATTTCTCAAGATATCATTAGGTGAAGTTAAATTGCGCGCGGTAAAAACATCTTCTCCGCGATAACCGTCCACGGCATTACGAAGAACATTTGCAAACATTCTTTGTGGAAAATTGTCAGCGCTGTTTATATTTGGGGTGGTAATAAAAGCAATATGATGCCCGTTTTCTTGGTTTGAAATACGTTTTAGCGAGTTTTTCTGATCAATAACCAGCAAATCAGGCGGCAGTTCGGAGGCAATAACAAAATTGCGTTTATCAGGCATAACCGTAATTCGTGTTCCATTATCTTCCTGATTACATTTGACAGCTTCGTATGTTTCGGGATTGAACATTTTTATAAACGGCTCTTTACGCATTGTATCATCAACATGGTTACTCATAAAATGCGCTCCTGAATACAAATTATGCTGATGAGATGGTAAAAATGCATAACTGGCCATAAAAATATTGGGCATAGCCTGTTCCAGCTCTTTCGGCGGATAGATTTGTTTTCCAATATGATTAATTGCATTAATCCAGCGATGGGCGTGTGCTGCACCGGCACAATATCCAAAACAATTAATTCTGCGCAAATTTGCAGATAGTTCATCAAGTGAATAAGGCTCACCTGATATAACGGTTCCATTAGTATCAATTTGCAAATTGCGCCCGATAAAATCTTTTAGGTGCAATGCTACAAACTGCATATCTACCGGTTCAAAATATTCATTGCCGTGTTTCATTGTTTTAAGCGCCAGAGCAAACTTTTCACCGCGCGGCTGTTCGATTGGAAAATGTGCTATATAAATTTCGACATTTTGCTTCCAAGTTGGTGCTTGAAAAATATCGTGCATATATTCATATGTCCATTTGCGCAGTTCATCATTCTGCGGCTTGATATGAAACGGCATTGACAAAATGAGCATTTTAGTATCTGTCGGCAATTGTCCGTGAACTTCTGAAAAGTTGCTGTTTGCAATATCCTGAGGGTTGTCTATTTTCCAAAAGCAATAATCTTTATTGTGCTCAAAATAATATTTGCTGCCGGCAATTTTGCCATTGCAGGCCACTGTATAATTGGCCGCGGCACGGTATAATTGTATAATATCTTCATCTCGGGCATATGTGTCAGACAGTTTATCAAGCGCGCCCTGAGCGTCACGAATATATCCGCTCAATTGCAGGGCAAAATTCAGCAAATTTTTCTCATTGGCTTCAGTGCCATTCATTAAAAAAGGTTTTTGCCCGCATTTTATAAAAAAACGATTTATAGAATCAACAAACCGAGTTGTTCTTTTAAAATGCATAATTTTTTCTTCGGTGCTTTTTTCTCCGCCATAAGCGTATATTTCGCTGCGGGTATTGAATATATCTTTCTCAAA
The DNA here is from genome assembly GCA_902795665.1 of uncultured Rhodospirillales bacterium. Classification (GTDB taxonomy): domain Bacteria; phylum Pseudomonadota; class Alphaproteobacteria; order RF32; family CAG-239; genus JAFUYI01. The sequence continues at coordinate 1,165 of CADBMA010000038.1, read as the reverse complement.
AACGCGGTGGATGTCTGCCGCTAAAGGATTGCCTAACATATTTTTTCCTTGTTGTTTTGAATAAATAATGTATAAAACAATTAAGGAGTGTTGTCTTGTCACATTTTGATAATAAATATTACAAAACCGGAAAAAACTGTACTAAGTTGCTGATTTTTATGCATGGCTATAACGGCTCGCCTGAGGCTATTGACTATGCCGTACAAGAACTTTGTGCACAAGTTAAAGATGCGGTTATTGTTGTTCCGCGTGCGCCGCACTCTTGTGAAAAAGATGCAAATAATCTGCAATGGCTTAGTTTTTATAAAGTTGATCCGTTGTCTCGTTTTCGAGCGCCAGATGCCTCGGTAGAAGAAATTTTCAGCATTTTTGATGCATTGGCCGCTGATTTTGCTCAGGTTGCCGGTGAGATAAATAATTTTGTGGATAATATGCAGCAAAAATTCAACATTGATGATTCGCATACCTATATTGCCGGATTTTCACAAGGCGCCATGCTGGCCTTATATAGTTCGCTGACACGCCCCAAAACTATTGGCGGCTGTATCATGTTTGCCGGTATTGCCGCTGGTCGTCCTTTGCTTGAAAAAAGCATTGTCTCGCGCCCTCCTTTGTTGTTGCTTCATGGTTGTGATGATACCACGGTACAATTCAAAACCGTGCCAGCCACTCTGCAATGGCTTGACAATAATAACCTAAAATATCAATATTTTACATACAACAACTTAATGCATAGGATGAATATTGACGAGATAAAACAAGCCGCAGATTTTATTGCCTCAAAAAAATAATCTTGCCAAAATTGGATAAAATTGTTAATCTTAATTTAAGTAGAATTATTAAAAATTAAGTATATGTTACAATTAACTCCGCCAATTATGGTTGTAGGCGGCATAGCGCTTATGGTCATGGCGTTTATCTTCTATGCCAGACTGCACAAATATTCCAAATTTTGGAATGTCATCTTTGCGATTTGTGCACTCTATTCCAGTTTGCTAGGTTTTATAACCGTTATGGCTGGAATTTTATCCATTTTTGCGGCCCAACTCGTTGAGGAGCTTCTTGGCGACAAGTTTAGCTGCTTTGCATTGTGGTCGGCGGCGTTTCTGGTAATAATCTGGTGGATTCCATGGTTCAAAAAACACTGGAAGCAGGTTATCCGCGA
>CADBMA010000037.1 GCA_902795665.1 uncultured Rhodospirillales bacterium | reverse complement strand
TCCGGAAGATACGGCTGATAACTTGAAAAAACACGGTGGTTTTATTGCCGGTATTCGTCCGGGTAAAAATACAGCGGAATATTTGGATTATGTAATAACCCGTCTGACGGTTCTGGGCGCTTTTTATCTTACGGCTCTATGTATTTTGCCCGAAGTGTTGATTGCAAAATTGTCAGTTCCATTTGTATTGGGCGGAACGACTCTGCTCATCGTGGTCCAGGTTACGATGGATTTTGTAGGGCAAGTTCAGACGCACCTCATTGCATATCAATATGAAGGATTGCTGAAGAAAGCCGCATTAGTAAACAAAAAAGGCAAGAAAAAATAATGTTTATCGGAAAAAACACGGGGATGCATCTGGTTATAACCGGAGCCCCCGGTACCGGTAAGGGAACTCAGGCCGGAGTTTTGAAAAGAAAATTCGGACTTTGCCACTTGTCTGCTGGCGAAATGTTGCGGGAAGAAATTCGCAAAGGAACGTCAATAGGCAAAAAACTTGAACCTCTTTTGGCCGAAGGCAATTTTGTGCCAGATGATATGATTATCGAAATGGTTGCGAATCGAATCGAGGAGCCTGATTGTGCGAATGGATTTATTTTGGACGGATTTCCAAGAACATTGCATCAGGCGGAAGTTTTGGATGCAATGTTGACCGATGAAGGTATTGAACTTGATGCGGTATTGGAAATTTTGGTTCCTGATGAAGTGATTGTCGAAAGAATTTTGGGGCGGTATACCTGCGTAACTTGCGGCGAAAGCTACAGCGATAAGTTTCATAAGCCAAAGGTTGATGGAATTTGCGATGCGTGCGGCGGTAAAAAGTTTTCTAAACGACTCGATGATACCAAGGCCACAATAGAACGCCGTTTGGATAAGTATCGCAATTTTACATATCCGACGATTGCTTATTATAGGCAAAGAGGGATTTTGCGCAGTATTGACGGCAATGGAGAGGTTGATGTTGTTGCAGAGCGCATATATAAGGCTCTCAATATTAATAATATTTTGTAGTTTTTTTTAAAAGTTAAGGGTTGACACAAACAAATATTAGCATATAATCCGCTTAATTTTGAAAAGTGGTGATCAACTTTTTAATGTTAATTTATTTTAAATGGAGATGAAATTTGGCTCGTATAGCTGGTGTAAATATTCCGACCGCCAAAAGAATTGAAATCGCTTTGACTTATATCTTTGGTATCGGTAGAAAAACAGCACAAGATATTTGTGCAAAATCGGGAGTAAACCCAAGCGTACGCGTTAACGATATGTCTGAAGAAGACGTCGCTAAGGTACGTGAAGTTATTGATCGTGATTATCTGGTTGAAGGTGAATTGCGTCGTGAAGTAGGCGTTAGCATCAAAAGACTTATGGATCTTGGATGCTACAGAGGTTTGAGACATCGTAAAGGTTTGCCGGTACGCGGACAAAGCACTAAACAAAATGCTCGTACTCGTAAGGGTAAACGCAAAACCGTTGCTAACAAGAAGAAATAACAAGAGGTAGGTTCCCAAATGGCAAAAGCAACACAGAAGAAAAAAGAAAAAAAGAATATCACTGCCGGTGTGGCTCATGTGAATTCTACTTTTAACAATACTCGTATTACAATTACAGATGCTCAGGGTAACACAATATCTTGGGCTACCGCAGGTGCACAAGGGTTTAAGGGTTCTCGCAAATCTACTCCTTATGCAGCTCAGATTGCGGCTGAAGATGCCGGTAAAAAAGCTTTAGAATGCGGTGTAAAAACTTTGGAAGTCGAAGTTAAAGGGCCAGGATCTGGTCGCGAATCGGCTATCAGAGCTTTGCAGGTTGTCGGCTTTACTATCACTACAATTCGTGATGTAACACCGATTCCGCATAACGGCTGTCGTTTGCGCAAACGCCGCCGCGTATAGTAGATTTTTGATAGTGAGGCCGCAAACCTTCGGCCTCGCCGTCTTTTGATTTTCGTAATTTAGCATATGCACTGAAAAAATAGAGGATATCCAAGTGATTCAAAAGAATTGGCAAGAACTTATTAAACCAACTAATTTAGAGATTGTTCCCAGCGAAGGCGGCAACAAGGCTAGAATAGTGGTAGAACCTTTAGAGAGAGGTTTCGGCCTTACTCTGGGTAACGCATTGAGACGCATTTTGCTGTCTTCTTTGCAAGGTGGTGCAGTTACCGCCATTAAGATAGATGGCGTGTTGCATGAATTTTCAGTTATCCCCGGCGTTAGGGAAGATGTTACCGACATTGTACTTAATGTGAAGTGTTTGGCGGTTGCTGTTCACAGCGAAGGCACAAAGACTATGTATCTTAAAGCAGAAGGGCCTTGTGTGGTTACCGCAGCAATGATTGAAACCGGTCATGATGTTGAAATTATGAATCCGGATTTGGTTATCTGCAATCTTGATGCTGGCGCAAAAATTAATATGGAATTGACTGTAGGGACCGGTAAAGGTTATGTTCCTTCAAGCAAAAATAAGCCAGCAGATGCTCCCATTGGTCTGATTGGGGTCGATGCAATTTATTCTCCGGTAAGACGAGTTTCATATCGTGTGGACAATACTCGTGTTGGTCAAGATACTGACTACGACAAGCTGACTTTGGTTGTTGAAACTAATGGAGTTGTTACTCCGGAAGATGCCGTTGCCTTTGCAGCACGCATCTTGCAAGATCAGCTGAAACCGTTTATTAATTTTGATGAGCCAGAAAATGAAGCTGAACCGGAAAAAGAAGAATTACCATTCAATAAGAATTTGTTGAAGAAAGTGGAAGAGTTAGAGCTTTCGGTTCGTTCTGCAAACTGCCTGAAGAATGATAATATTGTTTATATCGGTGATTTGGTTCAAAAAACAGAGGCAGAAATGCTTCGCACACCAAACTTTGGTAGAAAATCTTTGAATGAAATCAAAGAAGTGTTGGCTAAAATGGGCATTCATCTCGGTATGGAAACTCCAGGTTGGCCGCCAGAGAATATTGAAGAATTGATTAAACGTGTTGATGAACACTTCTAATAATTGTTTATGAAAAATCCCCTCTTTTTAGGAGGGGATTTTTTAGGGATTTGAAAAAGCCTTTCATTAGAAAGGCTTTAATTATTTTATGCGACTGTCGTATCGTTTTGAGGATTTGCTTCAGCTAAAATGCTCAGTAATTTTTTAGAAGCTTCTTCATTTGAAATATTGTGACATACAGCATATTCTCCGGCCAGACGTTCAAGAGCCTGTTCATAAATTTGACGCTCGCTATAAGATTGTTCCGCAAGGTTTTCGCGGCGGTGTAAGTCGCGGACAACTTCAGCAATAGCGGATGGATTTCCGGAGTTGATTTTGTTTTCATATTCTTGAGCGCGGCGTGACCACATAATTTTTTTGGTTTTAGCTTTGCCTTTCAAAACTTCGAGCGCGCTGTCCATGACGGGGGTCTCGGATATTTTGCGCAATCCGTTAAGTCCGGCTTTGGCCAGCGGCACACGCAATGTCATTTTATCTTTGTCAAAATTGACGACGATTAGTTCTAATTCAGAACCGGCAATATTTTGTTTATATATGTCGGCTACTTTTCCGACACCTTGAGCGGGATAAACTACATATTCGCCAGAATTAAAAGTGATTTTGGTTGTTGTTTTTTTGGTCATATTAACTTCCTTGAAAAAATACCCAAATTCAAAAAGCCTTGTTTTCTGCAAGACAGAGGGGATTATACCACAATTTTGAGGTTAAATCCAGAGTTTTTTTGCCAAAAAAACAAATTGTTTATTTGGAAATTTGCTCAAAACGAGGAAGGGCATAGTTTTCAATGATAAATGACAAGGTTCGATTTATAGTTTTGTCGGTATGATTTAGGGTTTTTAGCAGATTATCAAATTCGCCATCATGTATTTGGCGCAGGGATAATTGTTGATATACTTCGGCTAAATCAGAAAGCGAATCGATAATTTGGGCAATATAAGCCGGAAGTTTAATGTTTTCGCATCCTCCCCAAAATCCTTCTAAATATCCATCGATAATAAGAGCAAAACGTTCCGAGCAGGTGGTAACAAAATCATGATGATTTTTAATTTTAAATGCAGGGAGAGTAATGTTGTTGGTCTTTACTTTTGCAAAAACATCATCCCACAAGCCCATAAAAAATTTAAAAAACAGTTCGGCTTCTTCTTTTGTTTGCAAACGCGGGGACTGCCCTTGTTCCCATAGAGATGATATGACATCAGTTGGGCGAAGATTGAGATTGGGGCTGCAAATCGCACCGGCAAAGCGCATTTTTATTAAATCGGGATGAGCTGTGCAGTTGTAGTGCTCAAGTAATTTTTGGAATTTATCATCACCGATATATTTATTTTGGTTTTGCATTTTTATCTTTTTCAATATATAAATTATTACACAGTTTTTAATTTAATGGAGATTTTAAAATTGTCTAGGGTAAATTTTAGCGTTTTATGGATGCTGTTATTTGTAACCACAGCTTGTTCGTTGACGGAACCTTTTGTGGACCGACGACGAGAAGCGGGAAGACCTAAAGACGATTTGTATGTCGGAAGCTCAATGACTGATGCTCCTGTAGTATGTTATAACGGTTGGAAAACAAGTTTTGAAGAAGTGCAAAAAATGGCTGATGCCGAGTGCGTTAAATATGATACCGGAATAGCGGCAAAACTTGATAAAGAAGAGCGTTTTTCGTGCCGAATTATGACTCCGACCAAAGCTAAATTTCAATGTGTAAGATAAAAAGAGAAAGAATAATGACTTGTATTTTAGATGAAAAAATAAATAAAAAACTGGAAAAGATATTTGAAGAATTAGGGTTTGATACCAAGTTTGCAATGGTGAAAAATTCGGATCGTCCGGATTTAAGTGATTTTCAGTGTAACGGTGCATTGGCATTGGCAAAAATTGAAAAAAAGAATCCTCGTCAAATCGGCGAGATGATTGCCGCCAAATTGTCAGAAGATGGTGATTTTGCAAAAGTTTCGGTTGACGGTCCGGGGTTTTTGAATTTGACGCTTAAAGATGAGCTGATTGCACAGACTATGATGGATATGGCTGCCGATGAACGTTTTGGATGTGAAAAAACAAATAATCCGCATACAATAATTTTGGACTATGGCGGACCGAATGTGGCTAAAGAAATGCACGTAGGGCATTTGCGTTCAGGGGTTATTGGCGAATCGATGCGCCGCATTGAAGAATTTGTCGGCAATAAGCCGATTTCGGATGTGCATTTCGGAGACTGGGGTACGCCTATCGGTATGATTTTGGCAGAAGTTATCGAGCGTGATGGTGGTCTTGAAAAAATGGAGAGTTATGATATTGCTGAAATTACAGCTTTTTATAAACAAGCCAATATTCGTTGCAAAGAAGATGCGGCTGCTAAGGAAAAGGCCAGAATAATTACCGCAAAATTTCAAGATGGCGATAGTGAATATAAAAAAGCATGGCAGCATATTCGCAAAGTTTCGGTTGATGCAGCGAAAGAAAATTATCAGGAACTAGGAGTACATTTTGATTTGTGGCTCGGCGAATCTGATGCACACCAGATGTGTTTTGAAATTAAAAAAATTGCAGAAGAAAAAGGTTTATTAGAATATGATGACGGAGCATATATTATCCGTCTTGATGAGGTAAATAAACCTAAACCACCTGTGATTATTGAAAAATCAGATGGCGGTTTTACGTATCACGCAACAGATATTGCTACAATTAAAATGCGGGTTGATGATTTGCACGCTGATGAAATAGTGTATTTTGTAGATAAAAGACAATCTTTGCATTTTGAGCAAGTTTTTGAAGCAGTTGAAAAATTGGGAATTGCTCCTAATGTAAAAATGCGGCATATCGGCTTTGGTACAGTTAACGGAGCAGACGGAAAACCATTCAAAACTCGTGACGGCGGAGTGATGAATTTGTCAGACATGATTAAATTGTCAAAAGATAAAGTTGCAGAAACTATGCCAAAAGCCGGAGCGGAAAGCGGCTTGTCGCAGGAGGAGTTGGATAAGCTGATTATGCAGGTTGCGGTTGGAGCTATCAAGTTTCAGGATTTGAAAAACAATATTGCTTCAGGGTATATTTTTGAGTTAGACGACTTTGCCAGTTTTGAAGGAAAAACCGGTCCGTATATTCAGTATGCAATTGCGCGTATAAATTCTGTAGTTCGTAAAAATGCAGATATTAAGTCCGGCAATATAATGATAACAAATATTGAAGAACGTAACTTGGCGTTAAAATTGTCACAGATGAATAATGTTATTATGCGTTGTGAGGCAGAAAGGGAGCCGAGTATTATTTCGGACTATGTATATAATTTGGCACAAACATTCAGTAGCTTTTATAATGCGTCGCCAATTAAAGGCGCTGAAAGTGAAAATGTTGCAAAATCGCGTATTGCGTTGGCAATGCTGACATGTAATGTTTTGAAAAAACTTTTATTCTTATTGGGAATTGAGGCTCCTGAAATTATGCCCAAAGCTTAATAAATACAGCGTTAATAAAAACGAGTAAACACGGACAAAGAAAATGTTTGAAGTAAATGAAAAAGAACCGGTTATTGAGATGGAAAAAGTGTGTATCCGCTATGGTCAAGGACCGGAGATATTAACTAATATAGATCTTACTTTAGAACGAGGGTCTTTTCATTTTTTGACCGGAAAAAGCGGTGCCGGAAAAACATCGTTGCTGAGTATGATGTATCTGGCGCAAAAACCCAGTCGAGGAAGGGTTAGTGTATTTGGCAATAATGTCAATTTTACCAATCGTAATGCTTTGTCGATGTTTAGACGTCGAATCGGAGTTGTGTTTCAAGATTTTCGCTTGTTGGAACACGTTTCGGCTTTTGACAATGTTGCACTGCCCTTGCGGGTTTGCGGAATGGGAGAAAAAGAAATTCGCAAAAGAGTGACCGAACTTTTGAAATGGGTAGAAATTGACCGTAGCACCTCAGCAATAACTTCCACACTTTCCGGAGGAGAAAAACAACGGGTAGCTATTGCACGTGCAGTAATCAACCGTCCTGATGTTTTGCTGGCCGATGAGCCCACCGGAAACGTTGATAACGACATTGCTCCAAAGTTGATGAAATTGTTCATTGAGCTTAATAAATTGGGCACAACAGTGGTGATTGCGACTCATAATGAAAATCTTATTCGTGATTTTAAGTATCCGTGCATTCATCTGAAAAATCACGGTTTGAGAATAATTAAGGCTGGAGAGAGAGGTAGTGATGTGGAAATATGATAATTTAAAACATCGGGAGCTGCCATTATCTAAAGACAGTTCGAATCTGTTTTTGAAAATAATGATTTCAATCTCGGTTTTTTTGTTTGCAGTAACATTGGCGGGTGTTTTGGCAATTAATTCAATGTTAATTAACTGGAATTCCAGCATCTTAGGCTCGTTAACTGTACAGATTATTCCTGTAAACAGCTCTGACCGGCAAAAAGCACGTGACGAAACAATAGTGCAAGAGCAAAGAGCAGTGGCAATGTTGGAAGCAATGCCGGAAACCATTAAAGTTACGCCGCTTAACGAAGACCAGTTGCAGCATTTGTTGCGTCCGTGGTTGGGTGATGATGTAAATATTGATGATTTGCCAACACCGCGGTTGATTGATGTGAAGATAAAACCGAGGGCAGAAATTAATTTTAAGGTTTTGGCCGAAAAATTGGCTTCAGTTGCACCTCAGGCGTCGTTGGACAATCACAAATTGTGGCTGAATAAGCTGATTAATTTTGCGGCAGGAATTAAAATGCTGGCTTTGGCCGTTCTTTTGTTGGTGATATGTGTTACATCAGGAGCAATATTTTATACAACACAAACCAGTCTGGGACTGCATCGTGATGTTATAGAGATTTTACACCTTATGGGGGCAAAAGATACATATATTGCTCAGCAATATGCAGGACGTACAGCTATACTTGGATTTATCGGCGGAATTATCGGAGTTGCTTTGGCAGTTCCGGTGATTTTTCTGATTGCACACATGGCTGGGCAAATTGAAGGCGGAATTATTAATGAGGCCCATTTGTCAAGGGGAGCGTGGACGGCAATAACAAGTTTGCCGATATTTTCAGCTTTAATAGCAATGCAAACGGCGTATTATACAGTGAAAAAAACTTTAGAAAGAATGATGTAATTCATGACTAAAAAACAACTGATTTTTTTATTTGTTTTGATAATTTTATGGTTTGCCGGTTTTATAGCCTTTAATCACCGTATTGAATATGGAGAACCAAAAGCAGAGACAAAGGCTGATGCAATAGTGGTGTTGACCGGAGGGCGCAATCGCTTGAGTGTGGCGTTTGAGCTACTGAATAAAAACAAGGCAGACAAATTATTTATATCCGGAGTGTTTAAGGATACGTCTTTGAATGATTTGCAAAAACGTATCGGAATTACAATTGATGATCATAATAAGGTTATTTTGGATAAAAAATCGGCTAATACGGTTGAAAATGCAAAAATTACTTCGCAATGGATTCAAGAAAATAAAATTAGTTCAATTTATTTGGTGACGTCAAATTATCATTTGCCGCGAAGTATAGCGGAGTTTAGATATTATAATCATAATCTGGAAATTTTGCCCTATCCGGTTTATTCGGAAAAAGTGGCAAAATTTTGGTGGAAGAATTGGCACAGTTTTGTTCTCTTGGCCGGAGAATATAATAAGTTTTTGTATGTATTAATCAGAGATGGTCTGGTTATTAAAAAGGAGGGTTAAATGTTGTTTATACGTTCATTACTCGGCAATATATGGATATATGGAGTTATTGCGTTTAGTGTGATTTTTAGCAGTGTATTTGGGTGGTTTTGGCCGCAAAGATGGCATATGTATTGGTGGAATCATATGATATTGCCGGCAATTATTTGGGGAATGCGAGTGTTTGGCGGATTAAAAGTTGAGTTTCGCGGGCTGCAATATCTGAGCGATAATGCAGTATATGCTTGCAAGCACGAATCTGCATGGGAAACTTATGTTTTGACATCGGTAGTTGACAAAGCAACAATGATTTTGAAAAAAGAGCTTACTTATATTCCGTTTTTCGGTTGGTCTGCGGCTTTGTATGGGCTTATTCCAGTGGATCGCTCAGCCGGAGCCAGCGCAATGAAAAAAATGCTGGTTGCAGCAAAGAAAAAAGTTGTCGAAGGGCGCCCGATAATTATTTTTCCTGAGGGGCATCGTGTTCCGGCAGGAACTTGTCAGAAATATAAACCAGGTTTTTTATTTTTGGCGCAAAATTTGGATATGCCCATAATTCCGGTGGCGCTTAACAGCGGAATGTTTTGGCCGCGTAGCTCATTTAAGCATATTCCGGGAAAGATTATTGTCGAATTTATGCCGCCCATGCATATTGAAGGTGATAAAAATAAGTTTATTGACGAAGTTCAAAAGCGAATTGAAGACAAATGCGCAGAGCTCAATCAGGAAGCTATGCACAACTATCCTGCGTGTAAAGTTAATTATCACGGCAAATGATGCTATTTTGCGGAAGTGGAATTTTCAGCAATTGGTGCGGTGTTTTGTGATGTTGGTTTTTTGCCGAAAAAGTCAGTGAGCATTTTATTGACGCGATTGGTAATATTTTCTATGAGAGAAACTTTTGCCTCACAAGTTTTGGTTTCTTTATTCCAGACGCCGCCTGATGCTTCACATTTGCGAATTTCGCGAGTGGAGTATTGGTGGTAAGCATAATATCCGCCACCAATCAGAGCAAAAATTATGAACAAGACAATCATGTAGCGAGCAACAATCCAAAAGACCCATAAACCGACAATGCCAAAAAATATAATTCTATTCATGAAAGTTGGCTCCCAGAAATAGGCTTGGGCTCCAAAATATGCGGCAGCAATTGCAAAAATGATATTTACCGGTGATAAAAAAAAGTTTTTAATTATGCGGGTTGTCCATCCGGATAATTTTCCGTTCATTGTCAGTATCTCCTGTTTTAATTGTACTACATTAATATATTGTTTATTTCAACTCGTCAAGTAAGGCTTGACTTGTATGTGTAATAGTACTAAATTTGGAGCAGTCTGAAGGAAAAGCAAATGTTTGAAAATAGAATACATGCAATTTTGATTATTATCCCTTAGGGGATAGGGCTTTTCGTATATACATTTTTTGCAACACGTTTATTAACATTAGATACACAGGGATTTAGCATGACCAGATATTATCCGGAAGTAAAGGCAAAGCCTGACTTTGCTGAAATGGAAAAAGAAGTTCTCAAATTTTGGGACGAAGATAAAACATTTGAAAAATCAGTACAAAACCGCGATGGTGCGGCAGAGTTTGTTTTTTATGACGGGCCTCCGTTTGCCAACGGAACACCGCACTACGGACATATTATGGTGTCTTATGTAAAAGATGTGGTGGCTCGTTTTCAAACTATGCTGGGCAAAAAAGTTGACCGCCGTCTGGGGTGGGATTGTCATGGTTTGCCGGCAGAAATGTCCGCAGAAAAACAGTTGGGCGTTTCAGGACGCAAGCAAATAGAGGATTTTGGCGTTGAAAAATTTAATGATTTTTGCCGTTCCGATGTTTTGAAATATTCAGGTATTTGGGTGGAAATGTTCAAACGAATCGGACGTTGGGTTGATTTTTCACACGATTATAAAACCATGGATTTGCCGTTTATGGAAAGCGTAATCAACAATTTTAAGCAGTTGTATGATAAAGGGCTAATTTATGAAGATTTTAGGGTTTTGCCATATTCATGGGCGGCGGAAACTCCGTTATCAAATTTTGAAGTAAACCAAGGTTATCAAGATAAAACTGACAATGCTATTACGGTATTGTTCAAGCTTGAAAACGGAATGAATATTTTGGTTTGGACAACAACTCCGTGGACCTTGCCGTCC
>CADBMA010000036.1 GCA_902795665.1 uncultured Rhodospirillales bacterium | reverse complement strand
TGCCTATATGCCGCGTTACGAATTTGTCACGAGCAGTTGAGCAGCTAAAAAAGGCAGGTTTTTGGATTGTGGGCATGGACGGATATGCGCAGACAGATATTGATAAGTTTGATAAAAAAGGTCGCTTGGCGGTTGTTATGGGCAGCGAAGGCAAAGGAATGCGCCGATTGGTCGAGGAGTCTTGTGATATAACGTTGCGTTTGCCGATAGCCAAAAATGTTGAGAGTCTTAATGTGTCGACTGCTGCAGCAGTGGTTTTGTATGAACTTAACCGGCAATAGGAGGTTTTATGTCCGAAGAATATTTGCGAGTGGAAAAACTATATAAAAAATATGATTGCATTGAGGCAATTAATGACATTAGTTTTTCTGCTTATGAGGGTGAGATTATAGCCTTATTGGGGCCTAACGGAGCAGGAAAATCAACACTTATGAATATGATTTCGGGATATTTGTCTCCATCTTCGGGAGAAATATACGTTTGTGGCAAAAATATTAAAGACAATCCTTTATGGGGAAAAGAACATATAGGTTTTTTGCCGGAAGGCTCACCGCTGTACGCTGATTTAAAAGTGCGCGATTTTTTGAAATATATGGCGGAATTGAGAGGTTGTTCGAATGAAGCGGTGAATCGAGTAATTGAAATTTCAAATATTGAAAACGTTGCGAATCAAAAGGTAGAAACATTGTCTAAAGGGTATCAACGCCGTGTGGGCTTTGCACAAAGCATTTTATCAAATCCTCCGATTTTGTTGCTTGATGAGCCGACCGACGGTTTGGATCCCAATCAGAAAAAACATATAAGAGAGCTGATAACCGGTATGGGAAAAAATAAGACGGTAATTATTTCGACGCATTTGCTGGAAGAGGCAGAAAATATATGCAACCGGATTATTTTGATTAATCACGGGCAGATGGTTGCGGATGGCACATTGTCAGAAATATTGCGGCAATGCGGTGAAACGACTCTGGAAAAAGTGTTCTATAAATTAGCCGGAGAGTAGGAGGAAACAGATGAAAAAACTATGGTCAGTCGTAAAAAACGAGCTTTTGCGATATTTTATTTCTCCGTTGGCATATGTATATTTGGTGTCATTTTTAATTTTGAACGGGTCATTTGCGGTTTATTTTGGGCATTTTATTGAGCGCGGAGTTGCAGATTTAACTCAGATGTTTGGTTTTCAGCCTTGGCTTTATTTGCTTTTTATTCCCGGAATTGCCATGCGTTTGTGGGCAGAAGAATTTCGCAATAAAACAGTGATTCAAATTGCTACAATGCCGGTTGGTATAAGCACATTGGTATGGGGAAAGTTTTTGGCATCGTGGATATTTGTATTCATTGCGTTGTTGCTTACTTTTCCGTTTATAATTACGGTGAACTATCTGGGGAGTCCGGATAACGGCATTATTGTTCTGAGCTATCTGGGAAGTTGGCTGTTGGCTGGATGTATGTTGGCAATTTCTCAAACAATGTCTGCGCTGACCAAAAATCAGGTTATTGCGTTGGTTTTATCAGTAATTGCGAATATGTTGTTTTTCTTAAGCGGTGTGGAATATGTGCTGAGTTTGTTTAGGATGTTTGCTTCAGCCACAATTATTGATATGGTTGCGTCATTTAGCTTTTTGACGCATTTCGGGCAAATTATAAGCGGATTATTTGAAGCCAGATATCTGCTCTTTGTTATATCTATTGTGGTTTTGTTTAATTTTCTGACGGTCATTATAGTCAGCTTTAAAACTTCCGGAACTTCACGACTGTTAAAATCGACACAATCGGGGTATTATGTTGTGGTTTGTTTATTGCTGTTATTTGGTTTTATTGGTCTAAACTTGTTGTCAAATCGATTTTTGCGTGAAATTCAGTATGATTTTACGGCTGAAAAAATTTATACCTTAACCCCATCTTCAGCAAAAGTGTTGAGTGCAATTCCCGAAAAAGTTACGGCTAAGTTTTATTATTCTCCTATCTTGGGGCAGCGTAATTCTGAAATAAGAATAATGTATGACAGAATTCGTATTTTATTGCAACGTTTTCAAAATTTGGAACCGGATAAGTTTGAGTATCGGATTTATAATCCCGAACCATTGACGGAGGAAGAAGATGCCGCTATTGCTTTTGGGCTGCAGCCGCTGCCGTTGATTGATATAAATCAAAATGGTTTTATGGGGGTGGTGTTTACAGATTCTACGGATAACAAAAAAGTTATTCCGTTCTTTCCGATGGAGCGGCAAGCATTTTTGGAACAGGACTTAATTGAAAATTTATATGAACTGTTACACAAAAAGAAAAATCTCGGTTTAATCAGCGGATTGCCAGTATATGAAACCAATCAAGATTTGGGATATGTCTCTCCGCAATGGAATATTATTGATGAAATTAAACGCTTTTATAACATTATTCCGATTAAAGCAGCGGAAGATATTGCTCAAATAGATGTTTTGATGATTATACACCCGCAAAATCTTGATGATGGCTTGGTCAATGAAATTAAGCGATATTCTAAAAATTCTGGAAAGGCATTGGTTTTGTTGGATACAGCAGCCGAATCGCCGCGTATTTTTTCATCGCGCAATCTTGAGTTTTATCCATCTGATTTGAAGGGGCTGGACAAGTTTTGGGGCTTTAGAATGTATAATGAGCTGGTTGTTGCGGACCTTGAAAATTCAATTACGGTAGATGCAACCAAAAATTATTCGGTTAATCCGATATTTACACAAGATGTTATCCAGTTTGTCTTGCCGAACAGCAGTATGAATCCTGATTATAACTTTACCCGCAATTTGCAATCAATACTTGTTGCATCGGCTTCAATTTTGCTCCCGGATGGTTATAATAGTGAATTTATTCCGCTAATAATCGGCGGAAAAAAATCAGGAGTAATGCCCTCAAGTGTGGTATATGACAGCATAAGTCCTAATGTATTGCTGAGCAAGTTTAAGCCAGATGATAATGTAAAAGTTATTGCGGCGCTGCTGAAAAGTAAAAATAAACATTTACCGTTTGAGGTTATTGTTGTTGCAGATAGTGATTTTATATATGACACATTTTGGAGCAGCAGCCAAACAATTTTGGAAAATAATTATTTTATTCCGCTGTATGATAACGCGAATTTTATATTGAACGCGCTTGACTATTTGAGCGGGGACGAAACGCTGATAGATTTGCGTGGCCGAACACAAAAAATTCGACTGTTCGAAGATATGGAAAATATGCGCAAGCAAAATATTCTCGATTTTCAACAAAAAGAACGAGAGATTCTTGCTCAAATTAAAAAAACCAAACTTGCTTTGTCAGAAATTACGGCCAAGCGTAATTTTGAAGAACGGAGCAGTTTTAGTGCTGATGAACTGGCGCTGATTGCCGGAACACGTCAAACGTTACAAGGGCTTTTGACGGAATTAAGAAAAATTAGAATGGATATGCATAGCAATTTAAACAAAATGTCTTTACGGATTAAGATAATTAATATTGCAGTTATTCCGCTTGTAATTTTGTTGACGCTGATGTTTGTGCATATACTGTTAAATAAGCCTCAAAACCATACGATAGGTTTTGAGGTCAATCGGCAGTTAAAATGGATAGGATTGGTTGCGTTGCTATTGATTTTGGGCGGAGGTTTGTCTGCATATATGGCCAATCGTGGAAAATGGTCGGAATTTGAAAATAAAAAAGTTTTTGCAGATTTAACTCGTCGCCTTAATGATATTGTTAAAATTGAGCTATCCGGCCGAGGCGGTAATTTGAGTTTTTATTTTGATGATGGAGAATGGAAATTGCAAGGAGAACCTTGTTTGGCGGTATACCAAGAAAGAATACGCAGATTTTTAAGTATAATTGGAGAAATGACGTATTATGAAAAGAAGTCAGATCGGGTTGAAAATTTGGGAGACTTCGGACTTAAACCGCTTGAAGATGATAAATCTTCGGGAATTAAAATTTCTCTGAGCGGTAAAGATGGTATAATTTCGGAATTTTATCTTGGTAAATATGATATTGATATCGGGCGCGGAGGACGTGCTGCGTATATCAGATTTGGCGATACTTTTCAGGTTTGGATGGTTAAGGCTGATTTTATTGATGTGTCGCTACATCCGAAAAACTGGAGTTATAGTAGCTTGTGGAATTTGCGGTTTGGCAGACTGAAAGGTTTTAATAACAGCACAAACCTTAATCGCACGGCTATAATGGTCAAAGAAATGCTGAATACTGATTTTGTTCATCAGACCGAAAAAAATCCTGATGGTAAAAAACTTATGGATTTGCATTTGAGTGTTGAAAATGATGAAAAAGTAGATATTGAATTTAGCAAAAAAGATAGTGATATTTATGCAAGGTTTCATTTTTCAGGATTGCAAACCGATTATTCTTTGCAACAGTTTGCAAAGGTTGCAAGCAAGTGTTATTATCAGATAGATGAAAAACGTTTTAGGGAATTGCAGAATGTTGCAGCCAGTGCACAATGGCAAAAATAATCGACTGAAAAAAGCCGCAGCGATAAGCAGTGTGGTTTTATCAATTGTTTTGATGTTTCTGAAATTGTATGCAGCTTTGTATACCGGCTCTCTTGCTATATTGTCATCGCTGGTTGATAGTGTGTCGGATATTTTTGCCTCTGTAATAACATTTGTGGCGGTGCGTTTTTCTTCACAACCGGCAACTCACAAGCATCGTTATGGCTTTGGTAAGGCAGAGGCTCTGAGTGCACTAATGCAGTCAGCGTTTATTGCCGGCTCGGGGATTTTTGTTATTTATGAAGGGATAAATCGCGCAATTAATCCATACCCGCTGACTGATACGGTTTTGGGGATTGCGATAATGATAATCAGCATGATTTTGACCGTGATGGTTGTGGCTTTTCAGCAATATGTTGTCCGCCGCACATCGTCATTAGCGGTTGGCGCGGATAGTATGCATTATATGGTTGATATTTTTACCAACGCATTGATTATATTTAGTTTGGTTGTTGTTAAATGGCTGCATATAGATTGGTTTGATACTGTGGGGGCCATTTTGGTTTCAGGTTATTTGCTGTTTTATGCCGCCAAAATTGCTAACGAAGCAATAGGTTTACTACTGGATAAAGAATTGTCGGCAGAGGTTCGAGGTTTGATAGTAGATATTGTCAAAAAAAGCGGTTTTTGCCACGGGGTGCATGATTTGAGAACGCGCAATCTTGGCGGCGAGTATATTTTTGAGCTGCACTTGGAGCTGGACGGAGATTTATCGCTTTATGAAGCTCATTGTCGTACAGAATTGATTGAAAATGAGATAAAAAAACATTATCCGCATTCGCAGATTATTATTCATCAAGATCCGGCAGGAGTAGAAGAAGACAGGCTGGATAATCACCTTATTGATTAATTACATATTTATATCGGCTTCATAGGCGTTGACAATTTGGGTGTCATCGTCATTTTCTTCGCGGCTAAGTTCGCAAACCAGCAATGTATCTGCATCATGCAAGCTATCTATAACCTCATCACCAATGTCTTCAAGCAAAATCTTATCTTCGCTATTGCGGTGTAGAATAGCCGATTTGTCTTGGGGCATAATTTCAATGAATGGTTTTTCAGGTTTGCCGTCGCGAGTGTATAGCAGCAGCATAACTTCATCTTCATCGTTAATGACAAAATCAAAAGTATTTTCCATATTTTAGCCTTTCGAGGTTATTGATATAGGTATTGTAAGAATAATATTTAGATTTACAAGTATATTTTTAATGAAATTTGTATAAATTTATTTTATAATGCCTACCTATGAGTGATGTATTGGATAAAATAATTAATCTTTTGAAGTGGCCGGTAGCGATTTTGGCGCTAGTCTCTTTGCCTGCATTTATTCAGTCGATAGACTATTTTGGATTTAGAAATGTATATTTTTTGTCGCTGATTGGTGGTTTTTTTGCGTATTTTGTGGGGGCAATGTCTATGGATAGCGGTGCCAAAACCTCAATGCAGATTATTGCTCACGAAATGACGCATAGTTTTTTTGCACTGCTTACGTTTCATCCGGTAAAGCATATCCGAGTGGCTGAGGACAATTCGGGCGGGTCGATGGGGTTTGTCGGCAAGGGAAACTGGCTGATAGTGATTGCGCCTTATTTTTATCCGTTGTTTTGCACCATATATATGATAGGAGTCTGCGCTTATCTTAAAGTAATGCCGGTTACATGGATGATTAGTGTAATACTTGGATATTTTGTAGGATATCACGTTGATATGGTTACTTCACAAATTCATGATAAGCAAACAGATTTAAAAGAGGTAGGGTATCTTTTTTGTTTTATGTTTTTGCCGGGGGCCAATTTGTGGATATTAGGCAATTTGTTTGCATTCAATGGCCGCATGGGACTCAATGGACATGGCTGGGACGGCGTAATAGACTATCAGCGACTTTTGTTAAAACTTAATATTGATAATTTTAACTATTTGCTTAGTTTAATCCGCAGCTTGTAGCAGCGGAATTTTGCCATCAGCTAAAAGCTTTATTTTTACTCCAATAGGAAGGCATTGGCGCGCTTTGATGTGTCCGTGAGGAAAATGTTTTATCATAGGAATGCGTGAGTGCTTGGCGGCAAAATTATCAAGTATTTTTTCAACATCGTTGTCCTCAGGATGATTGAGCTCGCAATTGGTAAAAGCCCCGAAAATAACCGCCGATAGCTGCTTAAAATCTTTTTGCTGCTCTAGTTGGGTTAGCATTCGTTCAATGTTATAAGTTTTTTCGTCAACATCTTCAAGAAATAATATTTTGCCGCTGAGCGGCGGGAAATATGCCGTGCCGGCCAGACTGACAAAAGTTCTTAAATTGCCGCCGATTAGGACACCTTCGGCAAAACCGCTGTTGAGAATATTGCCGGCAGAAATAGTAGTAAAACACCCATTAATTAAGTTGCTAAACGAATCGAGGGTTTGGTAGTGAATATTGCTGTCGGCAAAATCATATTTGAGCATAATTCCGGCAATGCTTGGTACTTTAGTTTGAGTATAGATAGCGTTTTGCAAAGCGGTTATGTCGCTAAACCCGATTATAGGTTTGGGGTTGCAGCGAATGATGTCATAATCAAGATATGGCAATACTTCCTGTGAGCCATATCCGCCGCGGGTGGCAATAATTGCCTTGATAGCATCATTTTTAAAAAAATTCATAATATCTGATGCGCGCTCCTGAGGTGTTCCGCTAACATGTTCATTATTGTTGTATACAAAGTTGCCAAGTACAATTTTATAGCCGAGATTGGTCAAATAAGTCAGACCATTTCGGATTTGTTCCGGACTTTGTAATGATGATGCCGGAGTTATAACTCCGATGGCAGAATTTTGCGGAATGAGTGTTTTCATGACAGCTCCACAAGCAATTGACGGCTAAAATCGGGTAAGGTATTGTCTCGCGCTCCCATGATTATGATGCGGTCACCTTGGCGTGCGTTGGCAAGAATATAATCGTGGATTTGGCTATGGTCTTCCAGAAAGAAGGCGTTAGCAAATCCAAGATTATTAATTTCATTTATGATATTGGCTGCGGTTATGTCTTTATCGAGTTCCTTGTCCAGCATATATACCTCAGGCATTAAAAAGATATCATTTTTGCCAAGAGTGCGAGCTACAACTTCGGCGACTTCGCTTCCGGTATTTTGGGCAGAAAAAGCACTATGGGATTGATACATAACAATCAAGCGTCCGTCATATTCTTTGAGTGCGGATAATGATGAATGTATTTTGCTTGGATTGTGCGCAAAGTCATCAATTAAAGTTATGTTATTTGGGGTGGTGCCAACAATTTCCAAACGGCGTTTAATTCCGGTAAAGCCTTGCAGAATATGGGCGGCTTCCAACGGATTTATTCCAGCTTGAGCGCAAACAGCAATTGCAGCTAAAGCGTTAGAAACGTTGAAAGCTCCAAACAACTGAAGTTTGAAGGTGTTAGCTTGAAAAGTATATTCAATTCCATCTGGTAAGAAGCAAATGTCTTTAGCATAGAAATCAGCTTGTGGATTTATGGTTGAAAAAGTTACAACTCGCTGGTGCTTCAAATTCCGCGTCAGTTCGCAATCATAATTTAGAACCAATACATCTTTGGTGTTTTGTGCAAAAGTTGCAAAATATTGTTTTAGTTTTTCCATAGAGGTATGGTCGTGAGAAATGTTATTAATCAGTCCGATATTGGGATGATATTTACAAATTGATCCATCACTTTCATCAGCTTCAATTACGCAAATTTTATCCTGATTATAGATAAAATTAGGCAAGCCTTTCAGTTGTTCATAGTTGCGGAGCATTCCGCCATTAATCATACATGGTTTTTGCCCCAGCATATCCATGATATATCCAATCATGGCGGTGGTTGTTGTCTTTCCGGAGGTTCCGCCGACAGCAATTCCGTATTCATATTCAGAGAATATCTGAGCCAATAAATCTGAACGTTTTTTTATAGGGATTCCTAGTTGCAGAGCTGCTTTTACATCGGGATTTTTTTCATCAAGAGCGGCTGAGATATATATTTCCATATCTTTAGTAATACGGCTGCCGTCTTGCGGAATAATGGTTATATTCATATCTTCGAGCGCTTTGCGACGGTCGGTATCAAGTCCGGCATCAAAACTACGGTCAGAGCCGTATACGTCATAACCTTTTAGACTCATGATTTGAGCCAGCGGACTCATGCCATTGCCTGAAACACCACAAAAACAAACTTTAGTCATATTTTTTCCTTTTTTATTATAACGCATTTAGCGTTTGTTCTTCTTTTTCTTTGAATATTTGCAGATTGGTAAAATCGATAATTATAAAACTTTTGCCGTTGCCATCTACGGTTACGGCCAGAGCGGCACCAACGCGATTGTCTTCAAAAGTAGCATAGAGAACGGCCTCACCGCTTTGTAAATCAGCTAAAAAGTGCGGATTGCCGATGGGTTCTTCTTTTTTTATGGTTTCAATAGCGTCGCGGCCAAGTGCATCTTTGATTGGTTTTTCAATAATGGTAATTTTAGGAGTAAAAAATTCTTTGGCGTTGCCATATTTTTGGTTCAAAAGCTTATAGTATTGACGATATAGTTTCAAAACTTTGGCGGCATCGGGGTCGTCATCAAGCATATTGCCATAAGCAACAATGCGCCACAGTTGATTGTTGTCTCCAAAAGAAACCAATACGCGGCGAATATCGGGGAGGGGTTTGGGTAATTGTGTTGCTATAAAGCTGTTGGGATAATCTTTAATGTTTGTTTGTTCAAGTTCAACACCCATTGCTTTAATTTGTTTATAGGTTCCGCCCCATGATAGTCCGAAAGGTCCTTCGCCATATTTTGTGGTTGTTTTTTCGACCATAACCGGTTGAGCTGCGCGATTAAAATTAATTGGAGAATCGCCGGAATTGTTTCTTCCGGAAGCAGAGCGACGGAAAGGCAGAGCCTCGGTAGGGGTATCAATTTTTATGACCGGAGCTTTTTTATCCAACAAGTTACTGGCTTTGTTTTTGGCTTTTTCCGCGTTTTCTTCTAGTTTTAAATCATTAGAAATCAATACATCTTCATAGAACTTTCCATATTCTTCGGCTTGAGCTTGAAAAACCATTGTCAAAGCTGATATTAAAATCCAAATTAACAATTTTGGCATCAAATTATCCTCTTTTATGATAAAAAAATTGAACACTGTTCATAATTGTTTTATGATAAGATAAAATTGCAAACATTTTATTAAGATTATGGATAATATGCAAAACATTAAAGATGATACAAGATTAAAGATATTAGAGGCCGGACGCGAGTTGGTTCGGTGTAAAGGGACAGAATTTTTAACCGCCCGCAAACTTTCTGAGGCGTCCAATTGTTCAATCGGTATGATTTATAACCAGTTTGCCAATATGGATGATTTTGCGGCAGAGCAAAATGAAATTACTCTACGTGAACTATATGAAAAATTATCGGCAGAAATATATGGTGATGACAGCTATCATAATTTGATGATGATGGTGGATATTTTTACATCATTTATTAATGACAATCGTGAATTGTGGTTTTTGCTGTATAATTTTCATCTTAATGGCAAAGGAACAATTGTAGATATGGATTATAAGAGGCGGTTAGTAGCCCTTTTGAATGTCGGGGCAAAAGATTTTGGCAAGTTGTTCCCTAATTTAGGCGTTAGGCGGCGGAAGATTATGCGTGAAGTTTTGTTATTAAGTCTTTTTAGTTTGAGCGCAGTGTTGGCGGCGAGTATGCTGGATGGCATGAAAAAAACGAATCGAGATAATTTGTGCCGCATTTTTGCGAATACGTTTTTGGCAGGAATTGCATTGTTGGAGAAAGAATAAATGGATATTGTGCGCGCTTTGTTGTATCGTTTTGACTGGTGGATTAATAGTCCGGAATTTTTAAATCTGCTGGTCAATAATCGCTTTTTGCTAATTTTGCTGGTTATTGTGTTGATGCGACTGAAATATAATACGTATAGCAGTATGTGGGCCAGTGCATTGGTTAATATTCCGGGGACGCTGCTGCATGAGTTGATGCATTATGTGGTTGGATTGGTGCTGAATGCACGCCCATGTAATTTTACGATTTTGCCGCGTCGCGGGGATAATGGAATGTATGTTATGGGAAGTGTTGGGTTTAGAAATATTACTTTTTATAATGCTGTACCTTCAGCATTGGCACCGCTGTTGCTGTTGGTGATTGGATTTTATATCAATCGTTATTACCTTCCTATGATGCCGTTAACTGCCACAAACTATATTCTATATGTGTTGCTGCAGACCATTATTATTGAGAATGCAATGCCATCAAGCGCAGATTTTCGAGTTGCCAGATTGTATTTTAAAGGCGTGTTATTTTATGGATTAATTTTTGTGGCATGGCTGATTTCATTGCTCTAGGATGCGGGTTATTTCTTCGGTAACTTTTTTGGCATCGCCGTATAACATAATGGTATTGGGTGCAAAAAACAAAGGATTTTCAACACCAGAGTATCCTTCACCGAGAGAGCGTTTTACAAAAAATATTGTTTTGGCAGCAGCAACATCAAGAATCGGCATTCCGTACAACGGGGAATGAGGATTGGTTTTAGCTTGCGGATTGGTGATGTCATTGGCGCCTATAACATAGGCAACATCTGCAGTTGCAAACTCTGGATTTATATCTTCAAGAGAAAAGACGTCATCATAACTAATATCAGCTTCGGCCAAAAGAACGTTCATATGCCCCGGCATTCTTCCGGCAACAGGGTGGACTGCGTACATTATTTTAGCGTTGTATTTCTGATGCAATAAATCCCCCAAAGTTTTGAGTGCGTGCTGTGCTGAAGCAGCCGCCATTCCAAATCCGGGGACAATAATGATTTTATCTGCATTTTCCATGATGAATGCCGCTTCGGCAGGAGTTCCGGAACGGGCTTGCAAATTGAGTTGAGAGCTGGAAGAAGCAGGGTGACTGGGGATAAATATTTTAACCAAAGATGAGTTGGTGGATTTTAGCATAAATGCAGCCAGCATCAATCCTCCTGCTCCAACCAGTGCGCCGACGGCAATCAATAAAATGTTGCTTTGCGCAAAGCCAATGGCAATTGCGGCACAGCCGGATAAAGAATTAAGAATAGATATAATTATCGGCATATCGGCGCCTCCGACAGGCCAAACTAAGACCAAACCCCAAAATAACGAAATTATAATCAAGGCGCGAAAATATAAAGGTTGGTGAGAGTAATAATAAAAAACAATACAGAGCGCGATAGCGATTAATGAGATTATGTTGGCGGATAGGATTTTCAGCCCTGATTTTAAATGCTTGCGAAATAAGCCTTGCAATTTTCCAAAAGCAACAGCAGAGCCGGAAAGAGTTATGGCTCCGATTATGGCTCCGGCAATTAATGCTGAAGAAAAACCGGCAATATTTCCTATAGCAATGCAAACTGATGCTCCACCGCCAAGACCGTTAAAGATGGCAATCATTTGCGGTAAATTGGTTATTTTTACTTTCAGCCCCGAAAAAATGCCGATGGCCGCTCCGGATAACAAAGCAATGATTAAGGCAACGGCTTCATGCGGCAGTGGAATAAAATCAGATATAATGGCAATTGTCATGCCGATAATTCCGCATATGCAGCCCCATATAGCCGTTTTGGTGTCTGACATATATCGAATGGCGACAATAAACAGGATAGTGCAAAAAAGATATATGTATGTTGTACTCATTTGATTCTCTTTTTACGGTTAAACATGGATAGCATTCGAGCGGTTATTGCAAAACCGCCAAAAATGTTTATGGCGGCCAAAAATACGGCAGCAAAATCCCACCAGCCTCCGCTGTGAAAAGTAATGGCTCCGATAATTACAATTCCGGATATAGCATTGGCCAGACTCATAAGCGGTGAATATAACGGAGGTATGACACCTTTAATTACAAAATAGCCTATAAAAGATGCCATAACCGCAATGGTTAGCAAAATTGCAAAATCATACATTATGTCTTTCTCCGATATAAGTTTGATTGATAATTTCGTCATTAAAGTTTAGGTTGAGATTTTGACTTTGAAAGTCATAAATAAGACGGAAAAAATTATATAGATTATTTGCAAAAAGCTGGCTTGATGAGTTGGCAAGCAATGAAGGAAGATTATACCCGCGAAGTAGGTTGGCAGCGGATATTCTGCGGTGTACATTGCCGGAAATATCAATAACCGGAACGTTTGAAGAAATGAGAGAAAAAAGATGCTCATTAATCAGCAACGGCGAATGCTTGTAACTTCCGGCCGCAGTAATGATAATATCAAAATTGTTAATTTGTTTAGGAATATCGCCGGAGGGAATGAATGAAGCGCCTACGGAAGCGGCCTGTTTTTTGCTTTCGGGGCGAATATCCGCAGCAAAAACTTTGGCTCCAAGTCTTTTTGCGGTTGCCGCGGCTTGCAGGCCGGCAATCCCTAACCCCCAAACCAAAATTTTAAGCGGAGCAAGAGTGCCGGCAGAGGTTATCATCATTGGCACGCTGCGATTAATCATATTGACGGCGATAATTGCTGCTTTGTATCCGGCTAAATTGTCTTGCGATGATAAAATATCCATATTTTGGGCGCGTGAAATTCGGGGAATTTTGTTGAGATCGAAAGCGCGAATTGGCATATCGGGTCTTTTGGGACAACGGCTAAAGTCGGCAAGAATTATGGGAGTATGTGTGAGCCACGACCACTCTTTTTTTTGCGGTGCCCAGATTTTAAACAGCATATTGCTGTTGTGACATATTTCTGCGGCAGAGTTTTTAATTATTGCTCCTTTATTTGTATAAGCTTCGTCATTGTAACCGGCTTTGTATCCGGCGTTTTTTTCGACATAAACATCAATACCGTCTGCAATCAGACGTCCGACTGTTTCGGGGGTTGCAGCTACCCGATTTTCGTTGTTGATTCTTTCTTTAATAACTCCGATAAGCATTTTGCCCTCATATTTAACAATTCAGAAAGTATATTACTATATAATCACCTTGTTTTTTTTTAGAATGGGACAACAATAAAAATGCTGGCAAAACTTTTTTGGTCTTTTTTCAAAATAGGCTTATTTACCTTTGGTGGAGGCTATGCAATGATACCATTGTTGCAAGCTGAACTGGTTGAACGCAAGAAATGGCTCAATGATAGCGAAATAATGGATTATTATTCCATTGGCCAATGTACGCCGGGGGTGATTGCGGTAAATGTTTCAACATTTACAGGATATAAGTTAGGTGGATTTTGGGGAGCAGTGGCTGCGACTTCGGGTATTGTTTCTCCGTCATTGATAATTATTACAATTCTTGCTAAGGTTATAAATCTTTTCTTTGACAACCAATATATGATGCACGCATTTACCGGTATTCGAATTGCGGTTATTGCACTAATGGCTGATGTTGTGGTGAGTATGTGGCGAAAGAATATTACGGATTGGCGGCAGTTGATGATTTTTATTCTGGTTTTGGGGATGATGATTTTTGCAGCGGTTTCGCCAATATGGATTGTTATTGCAACCGGAACTTTGGGTTTGGCATTAAAACGGGGTAGCTGATATGATTTATGGATTGTTGTTTTGGGAGTTTTTCAAAATAGGTTTGTTTGCCTTGGGCGGAGGTTTGGTAACAGTTCCGTTTCTTTTTAATTTAGCAGCTAAATATCCGTGGTTTTCTGCTCAAGAGTTGGTTGATATGATTGCAGTGGCCGAATCGTCTCCGGGACCGATAGGAATTAATATGGCGACTTATGCCGGATTTAAAACATCGGGTGTTTTGGGAGGCTTGACGGCGACATTCGGGCTGATATTTCCGTCGGTGGTGATTGTTATTATAATTGCCAAACTTCTTAATAGATATCGCGGTTCGGATAGTTTTATGAATGTTATGTATGCGGTTCATCCGGCGGTTATTGCAATGATTTTGTTTGCCGGAATTGAGCTGGGGCGGATTGTCTTGATAAATCCGATTACAATTTTTATGACAATAATATTTTGGGGTGCAATTCACTTTATTAAACTGCACCCCGTTGTTTACATAATTCTCGGTGGAATTATCGGTATTATCTTAAAGTTATAAATCTAAAGCTTTGCGATAAACATCAAGCAAGAATCCTTGTTCTTCGCGATCGCTGGCATTCATCTTGCGAAGTTTGAGAATGGTTTTCATGGTCTTGACATCAAAATTGGCAGATTTAGCCTCGGCAAAAATATCACGAATATCACTGCTTAATGCTTTTTTTTCTTCTTCAAGACGCTCAATGCGCTCAATCAGTGAACGCAGGCGATTGTCATCAATTCCTCCGACTTGTGTCATTTTTTTCTCCTTAATAAATATAAATTTCGGTTGTCAGCGAGATTAACAAAACCTATATCTTTTGACAAGCAATAAATTTAGCTTTACCAAAAATAAAAACTTGTGCTAATACTGTTTTAGTTAATATTTAATAGGAAAAGAATATGCCCAGAAACACACGTACACATATTTTGGCCACCATTGGTCCGGCAACATCTGGCGAAGAGCAAATATCCGCCTTGATAGATGCCGGAGTTGATGCATTTCGTTTTAACTTTAGCCATGGCAGTCATAAAGAGCACAAACAAAGGTTTAACATGGTTCGCCGACTGTCGAAGCAGAAAGGTCTTCATGTTGCAATTGTTGCCGACATGCAAGGACCCAAGCTGCGGGTTGGAGATTTTAGAGACGGCAAAATAATGTTGATTGAGGGTCAGCAATTTGTATTGGATATGAAAAATGAACTTGGCACGGCAAAAAGGGTAACTTTGCCGCATAAAGAAATTTTTGATGCTATAAAAGTGGGCGATGAGTTGCTGTTGAATGATGGCAATATTGTGCTGCGAATCGAAAGTAAGACGGCGGTCAGTGCCACAACGACGGTTTTGGTTGGCGGTGAATTATCGGGGCGTAAAGGGGTTAATCTTCCCAATGTTAAATTGCCGATTTCGGCGATTACGGAAAAAGATCGCGAAGCTTTGAAATTTGCGCTTAAACTCGGCGTGGACTGGGTTTGTTTGTCGTTTGTTCAATCGGTCGATGATGTGCGTGAGGCGCGAAGGCTTATCGGTGACAAGGCGATGATTATTTCTAAATTTGAAAAACCGAGTGCAATTGCTGAGCTGGAGGAAATTATTCAATTGTCTGACGGCATTATGGTAGCGCGCGGAGATTTGGGGGTAGAATGCCCTTTGCAGACGGTTCCGGTTTTGCAGAAAAGGATTGTCAGCGCCTGCCGCAAATATGCCCGTCCGGTTATAGTGGCAACACAAATGCTCGAATCGATGATTGAAAAGCCAACTCCCACACGCGCCGAGGTTTCAGACGTGGCCACAGCGGTTTATGACGGGTGTGATGCGGTCATGCTTTCGGCCGAAACTGCGGTTGGCAAATATCCGGTTGAAGCGGTTAAGATGATGACTAAGATTATTACCCAAGTTGAGGCTGATCCGTTGTTTTCGCAGCATGTGAAGAAAAATCAAGAAACCACTTGTTGTATTGGAGAGGCGGATTCGATAGCTTATGCGGCGAGTGATATTGCAAAAGTTTTGCAAAATGTGTCGGCGGTGGTGACATATACCAGTTCCGGACGTACAACGCTGTTGATTGCCCGTGAGCGTCCAGAGATTCCGATTATTGCATTGACGCCTGATGAAAAAGTGGCGCGACAGCTGGCGTTGGTATGGGGAGCTCGTCCGTTTGTTAAGAAATCTCATTTTTCCAGCTTTGCAAAGTTTGAAGACAATGCGGTGAAAGTGGCTTTGGATAGCGGAGCGGCGCAACGCGGTGATCATATCATCATCACCGGTGGATTTCCGTTGGGTGTGAAGGGACGTACCAATATTTTGCACACAGTGCATATAGAATAGCGCAAATTGCATTTTGCTGGCCATCTCTTGAGCTTAAGAGATGGCTTTTTTGTAAAAAAGTGCAAAATGGTGATATTTCGGCTCAAAAAGTTGTTGCCGAAATTGGGTTTATCTAATTTTATATTTTATTGAAAAACAAT
>CADBMA010000035.1 GCA_902795665.1 uncultured Rhodospirillales bacterium | reverse complement strand
CAATACAATGGAATCTTTGTTGTTTTTCATCAGGTCTCTTAAACATTTCAAAACCAGTGCAATGAACAACATGTACGCAACAATGATAATAGTTAATACTATTTTTACCATACCTTTAATTTATTAAATAATACAATTTTCCGGAATTGTATTCTCAGTTATGTTCTTTGTCAAACTTTTATTTATACGCATAACTGTTTCTTTGGCGGTTTGCCTTAATATTAGCTTTCACCGCAGCCGGCATACTTGCATAGACTCGATGCCGCACCTTGGCCCATTTTCCTTTTTCTCCCCGTCCTCCATCAAACGCTATTCTGCCCGCCTCTGTCATATAATAACATTCCTTTATTTTGGGTAGAAGTTTATTCATCTCCGCATATCGTAATGTATGAGGAATTTTTACTAATGTATCAACCGCACGTTCAAACCGACGGAGCTGTTTTTGATATTCTTCATTGTTTTGAGGATGAGAGTTTTTATCAATTTCTTTAATCTGAAAATCATAATGTTCCTTGGCCATATTACTAACATAAGCTTGAGTTTTTTCGTTTTTTCGCCCTTGAATGGTCATTTTCCTGACGGCTTTTTCAGCATACTCCAAATTGTTTACCGTTGAGCCATGATGTTTGGTTCTATCCAATACAGACATAGCAAAAAGAAGATTATTATCATATTTTTCGGCGGGAACATCACGAATATATTTTTTGGCCTGATCACGCCACTCTTGATAATATGGCTCCTCCATCATCAAAAAAGAGCGATGAAAATAGGCATAACACATCGCAATTCTATCATCTGGTGCAGGATTTTTCGGAAATGTGCGCCGCATATTATCCAACAGTGTAACTATATCTCTTTTGTCTGTAGTTACATCTTCTGCCTGAACGTCTCCTTTACATTCCTTTCTATATTGCACCAAATATTCGCGCATTTCGCTCTTATATTGTTGAAAAGAATCTTCCGCCATACTTTTTCCTCTCAAATATTTTTGACCATTTTTACAAAAGTTATGCCTTTTTCTTCAAAAATATCGCCTTCTGCAGTAAAACCCAGAGTTTCATAAAAATGTACCACCGAAAGCATTGCGTACATAATCAATTTTGAATATCCGGCAGCTTTTGCTCTCTCTTCCGCATAAGCCACCATTTGGTGGCCTACACCCTCGCGCTGATATTTTGTATCTACGGCAACTTGCATCATACGAATTTCATTGTTATTCAATGGCACCATCATAAGACCGCCTATCAATTTATCATCAAGGCTTTCAATGCACCCTATATGAACATATCCGATTTCTTTATCACGATAACTGTCCAAAAATTTTAGCCCCAAAGGTTCAAGCAGCACTTTATAGCGCAATTCGACCAATTCATCATAACGCTCCGAGCCAAAATCAATATCTATCATTTTTTTCATTGCGCTTCTCCTCTCCTTTATATTTATTGTGTACCACATTTTGCTCTTACAATCAATATTATATTGCCTAAAGCATTTTTTTATTTTATTTAGAATAGGTACTATTAACGTTTGAAACAGGATAAAAATGGCTCAAGAATTAAGTTCAATTAGAAATTTTGCAATTATCGCCCATATCGATCATGGCAAGTCAACGCTTGCTGACCGGCTTATTGAATACTGCGGCGGCCTTACTGCTCGCGAGATGCAGGAACAAGTTCTCGATTCGATGGATATTGAACGCGAGCGCGGCATCACTATCAAAGCACAAACTGTACGATTGAACTACCGTGCAAAAGATGGGAAAGACTATCAGCTCAATTTAATGGACACCCCCGGACACGTTGACTTTTCTTATGAAGTAAGCCGCTCCTTGGCTTCGTGCGAAGGATCTGTGCTGGTTGTAGATGCCACACAAGGTGTTGAGGCGCAAACCCTTGCCAATGTATATCTTGCCATTAACAACAATCACGAGATTATACCGGTCTTAAACAAAGTCGACCTCCCCTCAGCAGAGCCTGAAAAAGTTCGCCAACAAATTGAAGATGTAATCGGGCTTGACGCCTCTGATGCCGTCGAAACTTCCGGAAAAACCGGACTTGGCGTGCCTGATTTGCTAGAAGCAATCGTAACTCGGCTTCCTGCTCCACAAGGCCATCAAGATGCGCCTCTTAAAGCTCTCTTAATTGATAGCTGGTATGATAGCTATCTGGGGGTTATAATTTTGGTGCGTGTCCATGATGGTGTAATTCGAAAAAAACAGCAAATCCGCATGATGTCAAATAATGCTATTTATCAAATTGACCGTGTCGGCGTATTTACTCCCAAAATGCAAGATATTGACGCCCTTTATCCCGGAGAAATCGGATTTATTACCGCAAGCATTAAAAGTGTCAGCGATTGCCATATCGGTGACACCATTACCGACAACCGCAATCCTTGTGCCGAAGCACTACAGGGTTTCAAACCATCTGTACCGGTTGTTTTTTGTTCTATTTTTCCGGTAGATAGCAGTCAATATGAAAATTTGAAAGATGCTCTCGCCAAATTAAAATTGAATGATGCCAGTATTGAATACCAAAACGAAAATTCTGCAGCATTAGGTTTGGGCTTTCGTTGCGGATTTTTGGGCCTGTTGCATATGGAAATTATTCAAGAACGTCTGGGGCGGGAATTCGATCTCGATTTAATTACCACCGCTCCTTCGGTTGCTTATAATCTTAATTTAACTTCCGGAAAACAGCTTATTTTGCATAACCCTGCAGATATGCCCGATTTGACACTTATCCAGTCGATTGAAGAACCGGTGGTAAAAGCAACCATCTTAGTTCCCGATGAATACCTCGGCGCAGTCTTAAAGTTGTGCAATGAACGGCGCGGCGAACAAGAGGAATTAACTTATGTCGGCAGTCGAGCAATGGCTGTTTATAAACTCCCCTTAAATGAAATTGTTTTTGATTTCTATGATCGCTTAAAATCCATAACCAGTGGATATGCCAGCTTTGACTATGAAATTATCGGGCATCAAGTTTCTGATTTGGTTAAAGTGCAAATTTTAATCAATGAAGAACCCGTCGACGCTTTAGCCTTCTTATGTCACCGCCAAGAAGCAGAATCCCGCGGCAGACAGATTTGCGAACGCCTGAAAGATTTAATTCCACGGCATTTGTTCAAAATTCCAATTCAGGCCGCTATCGGCGGAAGAGTTATCGCTCGCGAAACCATATCTGCTCTGCGCAAAGATGTGACCGCAAAATGTTATGGCGGAGATATTACCCGCAAGCGCAAACTTTTGGATAAACAGAAAAAAGGCAAACAACGCATGCGTCAATTCGGAAAAGTTGAAATTCCGCAATCTGCATTTATTGAAGCCTTACGAATTGGAGATCAATAAAAAAGCTCTCGAAAGAGAGCCTTTTATTTACTGCTTTTACATACGAGATTTAAGCTTATTCCAGCCTGTGCTTTGCTTTTTAAGCTCTTCTTCTTGTTTTTTCACATTTTCTTTGGCTTTTACTTCCCATTTGCGTATTGGCTCATTATTTTTGCTGATCATTTTACGCTGCTCTGCATTTCGGATTACACCTATCGGTAAAACTTGGTTGAGCAAAGCCGGAGAAACAAAATCTTGATGGCGCTCTTTGAGAGAATTAAGCATCGTATCAATTACTTCTGCCCCTGGTTTATAGTTATAAGCGCTCACACCACCCCCATAAAATATGGCAACTGCATGACATGGCGAAGAAAGCAAAACATCGGCATAGTCAACCCCGTGGACAAACCGCAATATAATCTTTGGCTGCATAACACAGTTTTCAGAACCTTCAAAATCAACAACCTCCGGCAATGCAAAAAAATGTTTGCTTATAACATCGCGCACTTCTTTATTCAAAACCCCACAAAATCCTCTGATCGGAAAACCTTCCAAAGTATATCCGTTATAATCAGGGTCTTGAGGGAAAACTTCATAACAAAAAACCTGCTCTGCCTCAAAGATAGTTTTCATGGCTAAGCGTCCGGATGCATCAACAAATTGCGGCAACGGCTGCGTTTTCTGTTCTGCCTCTGTTTTTTTCCAAGAATTATCCATCTGTCCTAACGAGGCTGCTCCAGAGTTAATCTGAGCCATACTAAAAGCCGGTGCTAACATTGCACATAATACCGCAAACCAAAATTTATAATTCATGATAATTCTCCGTTAAAAAACTTTATGAAAGTATTATAATAAATCACCTGATTTTGACAAGGGTTTTATAACGCTGTTGCTAAGAATACAAAAATAAATATTGTTATAACCGAAAATTCCTGTTAATTTAACAAAAAAACATACGAGAAAACAGATGCTTTCAAATGCCAAACTTTTAACAAATGAAGAATTGTCAATGCTGCTCAGTTCAAAAACAAATGCCGACGACAAACCGTTGACATCTTTGTTCTTGTCCTCAAAAGATACTGAAGAACAGCAAAAAATAGCCACTACAATCAATCAAGAACTCTTGCGTAAATATAGAATTGACGCAGAGATTGTTCCAAACGGAATTTTGCAGACTGAGGCTCAAATTAAGTTTGTTGTACATTATGATGCCATGACTGCACAAATCATCACACCGGCAAACTTCGCAGCAAGTATCATAAATATGGCTCTCGGCAACAAAAACTTGTCGCCTGAAGATTTTTTTCTTGCAACCTCTGCTAATGTCTCTGTCTTGCAGAATATTGTCAACACAATTGCTTATGCTGTTTTACCTATAATTGCACCGCAAAGCAGTACCTGCCGCGTCACTTTAGAAAACAATCCTGAACCATTTTCAGCTTCTGGAATGGCTTTTACACTCTCATCAGGAGCTACGTTCTTATTGCAATATCCAATTTATAAAAAAGAGGAAAACTCCCATAATTTTCAAACTTCTGAGCTAAACGATATTTTTCCTCTGGAACTCACTGCCATAATGGCTGAAACCACTACATCAATAAAAGATTTAGCCAACTGGAAAAAAGGAACCTTAATCCCTTTATCTGTTGAAAAAAATAATGAAATATCTATACTGTGCGGCAAACAAAAATTGCTGCGTGGAAAACTTGGACAGCAATTTCACAAAATCGCTGTTAAAATAACCCAAAAGGAGTGTTAAAAATGATTAGTTTTGAACTCGTTATTGATATAGTTGTAATTACACTGCTGCTGTTGACCATCATTTACATCTGGCGCCTCAACCACAACTTATCTGTTTTACGAAAAAATCAAGATAGTATGTTTAATTTGGCACAATCGTTAAATGAGGCTTCCGACAAAGCAAAGAACGCCGTTGCCGGACTAAAATCTGCTGCCGCAGATACTGCAGAAGACTTGCAAAATGTCGTTGAAGACGCCAAAAGCATTAAAGAAAGCTTATTAAGCATTTCTGATAATGCTCAAAAAACAGTTGCACGACTGGATATGGCAGTCAAAGACGCACAAACAAAAAAATATTCTTTTGCAGATTCCTCCTTTTCCAACCAACCGGCTTCGAATGAAAAATCCGAAACCGAGTTAGAACTTCTAAAGGCTCTGCGTTCAATTAGATAGGAGAATAATTTATGTCTGTTTTTTTTAGATATCTGGTCTTTGTATCGCTGATTGTATCCTTATTAACCATGGCGGCTATAAGAGTCGGACACTATTGGCAACCATTCGCGTATAATACAGACATCCAACAGGCTCCCAAGGTCGATTTAGATATTGAGCTTAATAAGCTTGAAGAGCGCCAGCGTTTTCTTGAGACAAAAGAGACGGAACTGATAAGCCTGCAAAATGAAATTAATGAAAAAATTCAAGTTTTGCAAAAGGCAGAGCAGAATATACTGCGTCTATTGCAGCAAAATAAAGAGCTGGCAGCCAGCCTGCAACATCACCCTGAAGAAGAGCCGTCTCCGGAAATGCACAATGAAGAAGAAAACGAAATTATAGATGAAGAAAAAACAACAATCATTGAAGAAAAAAACGAGGACACTGAAGAACAAAGCCCCGAAATTGTAGATGAGCCAGCCATTGACGACGAAGATGAAACAGTCGTTATTGAACTTAACACCGAAGATGAGTAATACGTTTAAAATTGTCAGCCCGTTCGAGCCTTCCGGCGATCAACCTCAAGCTATTGCTGAGCTTTGTACCGGAATTGAGCAAAATTTACACAATCAGGTATTACTTGGTGTTACCGGCTCCGGCAAAACTTTTACCATGGCTAAAATTATCGAGCATTGTCAGCGACCGGCTCTGATTATGGCTCCCAATAAAATTTTGGCAGCTCAGCTCTATAGTGAAATGAAAGAGTTTTTTCCCAATAATCACGTTGAATATTTTGTATCATATTACGATTATTACCAACCTGAAGCCTATGTCCCAAAAACAGATACCTATATTGAAAAAGATTCTGCAATTAACGAACAAATTGACCGTATGCGCAACTCTGCAACTCGCAGTAT
>CADBMA010000034.1 GCA_902795665.1 uncultured Rhodospirillales bacterium | reverse complement strand
TTTGAGTTTATCACCAAGATCCTAGGTGGTGAAAATGGGGGAGTAAGCATTACAGGTAAAATGGTCAGGGATTCTAAACTGACCAGAAGCAATGTAGCCGTCCTGATTGCAGAGGTTGAAATGTACTATGCAATCGAGATTCCCCTCGAGGACACCGGCATAATTTGCCTGATGTCAATAAGCGAATTCGCGGCGTACATTGATGCCCGCATATAAAAGAAAAAACAGCCAACATTGTCGGCTGTTTTTTTTGTTATATGAATATATTATTCAACTACTACTATATAACTGTTTAGGTTGATGAATGCAGCGTTCAAATAAGTTGCAAACAAAATCCATGTAAAATATGGCAAAAACATCCATGCTGATATTTTGGAAACGCGCCAAAATTCCATCATTATCATATAGCTCAGTACATCAATAACAATCAGCACAATCAAGGCTATGCCCAGATATCCCATGTAGAAAAAGGCATATGTCCAAACAATATGCAAAAACAGCAATCCGATAAACCAGCCGTTAAGAATTTTATATTTGGCATCAGATGTCTCTTTCATAAATGCCAAATAAAATGAAATTGCCATCATAATGTATAAAATTGCCCATACAATCGGGAAGACAATATCCGGAGGAGTGGCTATTGGTCTGGCCAAGTCTTGATACCATGAAGCGACACCGGCATTATTGTAATATCCGCCAATAAACATTGAAGCAAAAACCATTACAAAGCAATATATTAGTCGTTTAAAATCAATTTTCATGTCATTTCCTCTTTTGGTTGTTGTTATGATAATGTAATTTGATAATGAAAATATTCAAGATTGCAGTTGCAAAAAACAAACGGAGGGTGTAGCTTGTATTGAGTTGTAATGAGGAGATAAGAAATTGAGCCGTAAAAACGAAGATCGGATTACAATTTATGAACAGTCTGATTTTGAAGGAATGCGTAAGGCGGGGCGTCTGGCTGCCGAAGTTTTGGATTATATTGCAGATTATGTAGATGTTGGTGTCTCTACGGAATATTTGGATAATTTGTGCAATGATTATATAACATCACATGGTGCCGTTTCTGCCTGCATTAATTATAATGGCTATCCAAAATATACATGTATTTCGGTAAACCATGTAATTTGTCACGGTATTCCGAGTGCTGAGCAAAAGCTGGCTAATGGTGATATTGTCAATATTGATGTTACGGTTATTGTGGACGGGTGGTTTGGTGATACAAGCCGTATGTTCTATGTCGGCAAACCCAAGTTGAAAGCAACCCGTTTGTGTGATGTTACTTATGAATGTATGATGCGAGGTATTGAGGTTGTTAAACCGGGGGCTCATTTTGGCGATATCGGAGCGGTAATTGAGGAATATGCTCATCGTTATGGCTATTCAGTGGTTGATATGTTCTGCGGACATGGAGTAGGGCGTGTATTTCATGATAATCCAAATGTTATGCATTGCGGAAAAAAAGGTACAGGTCCACGCATTGAAGAAGGTATGATTTTTACAATTGAGCCAATGATTAATATTGGTAAAAAAGAAGGGTTAATTTTATCAAATGGCTGGACCGCCGTAACACGGGATAAGAGTCTTTCCGCACAATTTGAACATTCTCTTGGTGTAACAAAAGACGGGTACGAAGTGTTTACTTATTCACCTAAAGGTTTGGACCGTCCACCGTATAAAAAATAGGAAAAATTATGACCGAAGAAAAAGACTATATAGGACACAGGCAAAGATTAAAAGAGCGTTTTATGCGTGCCCATGGTCAAGATATGGCTGATTATGAATTTTTGGAGATATTGTTGACGCTGGCAATACCGCGAAAAGATACAAAGCCTTTGGCTAAGGCATTGATTAAGGAATTTGGCAGTCTTGCGGCGGTGCTGAATGCTGATGAGCGGGTGCTTATGGGGTTTAGCGGGCTTAAAGAAAATTCTATTTTTGTTTTTGCGCTGGTTAAAGAGGTTGCTTTGCGTATGTCATGGCAAAATCTTAAAGCAGCAGAGCAGCCGATTATTGCAGATTGGGATAGCATGATGGACTATTGCCGTATGAAATTGGCTAACAAACCCCGTGAAGAGTTAATGTTGATATTTTTAGATGCACAATTGAGAGTTATTGGAGAGGAAGTACAACAGCGCGGAACAATTGATAATGTTGCTATTCATCCGGCAGAGGTTGTAAAATCGGCAGTGTTTCATTCTGCAAAGAATGTTATTATGCTGCATAATCATCCGTCCAACAGAATTACTCCATCTAAGGCAGATATCTTGGTTACGCAGCAAATAATAACCGCATTGAACAGCGTTGGTATCAAACTGCAAGACCATTTGATTATCGGAAAATCAGAATATTATAGCTTTAGGAATGAGGGGCTGATATAGGCTATTTGCGCTCAAAATCCAAAAATACCGGACGGCGTCCTTCGCGGATTGCTTTGTTTTGGTATTTTGTCGGTTCCCAGTCAGATGGAGCGTATTTCCAATCTTTGCCGCAAGAAGCTGTCCACCTAAAATCAGGAGATTCATGCAATTGACGCAAGGTCCAAGTTTTATAAATTACATGATCTGTGGCTACACGCAAAACTCCTCCCGGTTTTAGTATTCGGGCCAAAATTTTAAGATTCTGAGGGTTGATGAAACGACGAGATGCATGGCGGTTTTTGGGCCATGGATCAGGAAAAAGCAAAAAGACTCTGTCTATACACGCATCGGGCAATAGCGGAAACAATAAACGGATATCATCATCCCAAATGCGAATATTGTCGTTGCGTGATGGTAATAGCTTAATATCTTCGCTTATTTCGTCATTTTGTTTAACTCCGGTTATCAGGCTTAATAAATTGGCTATGCCGTTTTTAAATACTTCGGCGCCGATATAGGCGATGTCAGTATGTTTTGCAGAATGTCCGGCCAAATGATCTCCATCTCCAAAGCCAATTTCCAGATATATTTTTTGAGGCTTGAACGGAAAAGCAAGAGGGTGTTCGGCATCAACTTTAACTTTGGGTAAAAATTTTTCCATCAGTACAGATTTTGCCTTACGCAGCCGGCGCCCTTGGCGGCGACCGTAAAAATGTGGTTTTTCTTCTATGCACATTGTTTTAACTCCTCTACAATATCCAGTTTTTCCCAAGTAAAATAACCGTTTTTATCAGCCTTTCTTCCAAAATGCCCATATGATGCAGTAGGAAGATATATAGGATGTTTTAACTGCAACAATTCCGCAATACCTTTAGGGGTTAAATTGATATTTTGAATAATCCAGTTGAGTATTCTTTCTTGCGGAATGCGTTGTGTTCCTTTGCAATCAATGAACAATGACAATGGTTCTGCCTTGCCAATAGCATAAGAAACTTGTAACAAACATTCTTCAGCCAGCCCTGCGGCAACAATATTTTTGGCTAGCCAGCGTAACATATATGCTGCGGAGCGATCAACCTTGGAAGGATCTTTGCCTGAAAATGCACCACCGCCGTGAGGAGCAGCCCCGCCATAAGTATCAACGATAATTTTGCGTCCGGTCAAACCTGCATCTCCGTCAGGTCCGCCAATGATAAAGTTTCCGGCCGGATTGATGATTAACTCGGCATTTTCGGGCTGGAGCTGTTCTGGAATATTTTTGATGATTAGTGGACGTATAATTTCACGTACGTTATTAACAGATATATCTTCTTTGTGTTGTGTAGAAATGACAATTTTGCTAACAGATTGGGCGCGGCCATCTTGGTTATAAGATATAGTTATCTGACTTTTGGCATCGGGAAGCAGAGCGGGGTGATTTTCTTCGCGTAATTTGAGCAAAATGTGATTGGCCAGAAAAATCGGCAGAGGCATATATTCGGTTTCAAAACCGTGTTCTTTTTTGGCATATCCGAACATTATGCCTTGATCACCGGCACCAAAATCTTTTATTCCTTCACTGATATTTGCAGATTGGCGGTGCAATAAATTATCTATATGGAGCGTGCGCCAGTCAAAGCCATTTTGTTCATAGCCAATGTTCTTAATTGTATTACGAACGGTTTGTTCAATTTGTTCAGAAGGTATTGGTACAGATGAGAGCACTTCTCCGGCAATAATAACCCGATTGGTTGTGGCTAAAGTTTCAATTGCGGTGTGGGCATTGCAATCATTGCTTAAATACAAATCAAGCAAAGCATCAGATATTTGATCGCATATTTTGTCGGGGTGTCCGCATGAAACAGATTCGCTGGTAAATAAAAAGCTCATAAAATATCCTTACTTTTACAGAAAAATAAAGCCGACATTATTTTTGCCGGCTTTATCAAAATTTTAATGCCGTTGATTATTCGTCTTCCATGTCTTGTTTTTGGATTATGTTTGATTTTGACATTGCGATAACCAAATCAAACAAAATCTTGGCAGTTTTACGATTATTGATGCGATAATAAGCCTTGACCAATTCTAGGGTTTCTTGGCGTTTCATCGGGTCCATATCAATATCGGCGCTGTTTTCTTCAAGACGGAGGGGCTCTGCTTCAGGAGAACTGAAAACGCGAGGACTTTGAGCTGCCACATTCTCATTCATATCTTCAAAAAAGAAGTTAATAGGAACATTGAGAACATTACCTATATCCCACAGCCGACTTGCTCCAACGCGATTGCTGCCGCGTTCATATTTTTGCACTTGTTGAAATGTAAGCCCTAGCATTGATGCGAGTTTTTCTTGGCTCAAACCTAAAATGGTGCGACGCAGACGAATGCGATTTCCGACGTGTACATCAATTGGATTTGGTTCTCCTTCAGGAGTGCGTCCGCGACTGGCTTTTTTGGATTTTTGCTGTATCATAGTTTAATCTCCTAATTCATATGATATCAAAATAAACTATTTTTAGTGGCAATGTCAACAACTTTTAGGATTATATAATATATATTTTTACTTGTATCGTTTGGCTAGCAAAGATAATAATGAAGCAACAAAAAAAGCGGCTAGACATATAATTCCAAAACATTGGTTACCATATTGAGAATACGGTGTAGGCAGAGATAATTTTTGAGGAAGATAAAAATCAAGATTGCCGCGTTTATGTAATGCTAAACTTGCGATAATTTTACCAGTTGGAGATATAAGCGCTGAAATTCCGGAATTGGCTGCACGAACAATGGTTATGCCTTCCTCAACCGCTCGGAGCTGGGCTGCCGCCAAATGCTGATAAGGGCCTGCACCTGTTCCGTACCACCCGTCATTGGTTAGGTTTATGAGCCATTGCGGACGATTATTGTTATCAATAACGTGGTGCGGAAAAATAATTTCATAACAAATAAGCAATCCAAACGGAGGAAGCCCATCTTTTGTATAAGTAACAAGACCGTTTCCTGATTTGAAATCGGTTATTACTTTAGTTATTGGGCGCAAACTATCAGGCAGCCATTTTCGCAGAGGAATATACTCACCAAAGGGAACCAGATGAGATTTGGCGTAGCTGTCAACAATACCTTTTCCATGCTTTAAGATTAGTCCTGCATTAACCGGAAGCCAACGTTCGTTCTCATCTTGATGATAGTCGATACTGCCGATAATCAGATGTCCATTATCGGGAACGGCTGGAAGCAATTGATAAAAGTGCGCACGATCTATGGCTATTGGAAAAGTGCTGGCGGTTTCTCCCCAGATTATTACGTCGCTGTCCTCAAATCCTTTAGCTTGCGACATCTCAATATAGTCAGCAAAATTTTTTTCCTGCTCGCCGAAATCCCATTTCAGATTTTGGGGAATGCTTGGCTGAACAACCCGTATTTTGATATCTGAAAAGTTGTTGCTGTCAAGGTTTGCGGTACGATAAACTCCCCATTCGTAGATTGTGCCGGATAAAAATATGCACAAAAATGCGCTTATTAAAGCATTGCGGCGGTATGGAGCGGTAAAAGCAGCGGCAGGGAGTGAAAAAATTATACATAACAGAAGAGAAAAGCCATAAGGTCCAACCAAAGCTGATAATTGTAACAGCTGGTGGTCAAATGTTAGGGCCGAGCTGAGTAAATTCCATGGAAAACCGGTCAGTAAGAATGAGCGCAACCATTCGAAGACTGCCCAAAATGTTGCAAATATGATAATTTTGCTCCAAATGCCTCTAAAATATGCGGTTAGCATTGCCGGCAGAGCTATGAAAAATCCAAAAAAAGCTCCCGATGCGCTCAAAGCAATCGGTATTAACCATCCAAAACTTTTCATGTCAAGAGCCAGAGCGTTGGCGATCCATGACAATCCAAATGCGAAAAATCCAAAACCGAAGCAATATCCCAGTGCAAAAGCGTGCCGGCAACTTTCGGTTTTGTTTAATAGCCACATCAGGCTTCCAAAGGCGGCAAACAATATCCAAATTTGATAATATGGAGGAAAAGCAAAAGTGGCCGCAATGCCTGAAATTGTTGCGATAGTTTTTTGATATTTTGTGATATTTTTAATCATTGTTGTTTTCGCTGGATAGAGTGGGGAGGATAATCATTATTTTTTTAATGCGGCTTGGATCAACATCTAATATTTTGAACTTGATGCCGTTATGACCTTCAATTATTTCACCGCGATTGGGAATGCGTTGCGCCAATTCAAAAACATAACCTCCGAGAGTGTCAACTTCGCTATCTTTGTCATTTTCTTCACCAAGGCGCAGTCCGGTTGTTTCTTCAACCTCATCAAGATAAGCTTTAGCGTCGGCCACAAAAAAACCTTTATCTTGCAAAGTTATAATATGATTTTCTTGTAAGTCGTATTCATCTTCTATATCACCTACTATTTCTTCAAGCAAATCTTCAATAGTCAATAATCCGCACACTCCGCCATAGTCATCGACCACGACAGCCATATGGTTTTTAGATTGCTGCATTTCTTTTAACAAATCTAATACTGACACTTCTGGAGATACCAGCTTAACCGGATTAAACTTTATTTGAGAGACCGGTGTCTTGTCTTGTCCACGCAAGAGGCAGGTTGCCAAATTAATAATGTGGACAACACCGATTATGTCATCAAGAGATTCACCATAAACAGGTATGCGTGAATGTCCCTTTTCGACCATAAGTTTGGTGAGTTCTTCAACGGTGCCATCTTTCTGAAAAGCAATTATATCGGATCTTGGAATCATAACTCGGCAAGCCTTTTTGTCTTTGATTCCGAGGAGGTTGCTCAAAAGTTCTTGTTCGTGTTTACTAAATTCGTCATGTCCGGTATTATCAACGGCTTCTTCAATTAAGTCTTCGATAGTTTCACGCACATCTTCGTTTTTATTTCTAAAAAGATTTTTGAAATAACTGCAAAAGCCGCGATTTGGATTTTCGTCATTCATGGTAAGTTAAATCTCCTCATATGGGTTGGCGATATTAAATATCTGAAGCAATTTTATTTCTTCACCTTCCATTTCTTGAGCTTCTTCAGGATCTATATGATCGTAACCGAGCAAATGCAAAATGCCGTGAATTAGAATGTGTGTATAGTGATCGCGTAAAGTAATGTTTTGTTCATGGCTCTGCATCATCATGGTTTGCAGGGATATCATAATGTCACCCAGTTCAATATCTTTACTGCGTGACAAATAAGATTCAAACTCTTCATCATCAATATTAGCAAAAGATAATACGTTAGTCGGTTTATCAATATTGCGAAATTCGGCATTTAGCTGTCTGATCTCTTCATCGTTGCTCAACGCAATGTTTATGATTACAGTTTCTTTGTTGCCAAGCCAATGCGGAACCAGATTATTAATTACTTTGTCAAAAACATCTTCAGACAAAGTTTGAACCTCAGGAAGTTCTTTTAGCCAGTTTTCTTCTGAAGTATCAAAGTTTATCAGTGTTTTAATCATGTTCTTCCTTATTGCGTTTTTCATAAGCACAAACAATTTTAGCTACCAACCCGTGGCGAACAACGTCATCTGCGCTGAAAGTAACTGAGCTGATGCCTTTAATATTTTTCAAAGTTGTCAAGGCGTCTTTAAGTCCGGATATAGTGCCGCGAGGCAGGTCTATTTGGCTTAAGTCACCGTTGACGACCATGCGTGAGTTTTCTCCAAGGCGGGTTAAGAACATTTTCATTTGCATGGGGGTTGTGTTTTGAGCTTCATCAAGTATAACAAAGGCATTGGAAAGGGTTCGTCCGCGCATAAAAGCCAGCGGAGCAATTTCAATTTCTCCGGCGGCCAGTTTCTTATCAACTTGTTCAGCCGGAAGCATTTCGTAGAGAGCGTCATAAAGCGGACGCAGATAAGGATCTACTTTGTCTTTTAGATCTCCGGGCAAAAACCCGAGATTTTCTCCGGCTTCAACAGCTGGACGTGAAAGGATTATTTTATCAATTGTTCCTTCAAGCATCATAGATACAGCCAAAGCTACAGCCAGATAGGTTTTTCCTGTTCCGGCGGGGCCCAATCCGAATACCAATTCGTTGTCGCTCATTTCCATAATGTATTTAGCTTGGGTTTGTGAGCGTG
>CADBMA010000033.1 GCA_902795665.1 uncultured Rhodospirillales bacterium | reverse complement strand
GTCAACGGTGTCTTTATCAATGTCTTCAATCAAGGCATGGGCAACTTTGGCGAGCCTTGCCTCGGTGTAACGCATAGCGGCGGCACCATCACCGTCCATTGA
Source organism: uncultured Rhodospirillales bacterium (assembly GCA_902795665.1). Taxonomy (GTDB): domain Bacteria; phylum Pseudomonadota; class Alphaproteobacteria; order RF32; family CAG-239; genus JAFUYI01. Next base: position 10,034 of record CADBMA010000033.1, on the reverse strand, counting down.
ACCAAAGTTTCCTTGTCCGTCAATCATTGGAACACGCATGGCAAAAGGTTGAGCCATACGAACCATTGCATCATAAACTGAGCTGTCGCCGTGTGGGTGGTAATTACCCAAAACATCACCGACGATACGAGCTGATTTACGGAACGGGCGGTTATAATCATAACCATTCTCAAACATTGAATATATGATGCGGCGGTGAACCGGCTTTAAGCCGTCACGGACATCAGGCAATGCACGAGAGACAATAACACTCATTGCATAGTCGAGGTAAGAACGGCGCATTTCTTCCGATATGTCAACCGGAGTAATGTCTTGCGCAGGCTTGTCTACGGCGTTGGCAATGACGTTTTCTTCCATAGTTTCTTCTGTCATTTTTTTACCTTATTATCGTTTTAAACTGAGCTGATAATAACAAAAATGTAAAAAAATGATAGATTTTTATTAAATTTATACCCAGCTAAAAAATAGCAAAAATCGCTCTATCGTCAAAAAAACGGCCTTATTTTTGATTTTGATCACAATGTCATTCAAAAAGTTAACAATCAAATCTTTAATTATTTTTCACCAGCCGTCCTTTGCCAATCGCTCGCAAATTACGCTTATACGCATCATTGTTTTCCCATTCTTCCAAATCAACTGGTAGTTTGCGCCGCCAATTGGGATGTTTATCCCTATCGGTACCAGGAAGATTCTGCCGTTTATCAACTTGGAATATATCTTCCGGCTGTATCAAGACTATTTTTGCCTTACTGGCTGCTATATAAGAATGCACCGCTTCTTCCAGTCCTTCTGGATATCCCTCGCCATACAAATAATTGCCGCCGCGATGTCTATCTTCTGGCCACACTCCGGCACTATCCATAGCATTTAACAATTTCAATCTGTCCGTCTCTCGCCGATGATAAGCATCACGCATTTCATCATCTGTTGCAATAAGACCTAGTTTGCGTGAAAGTTCAATATCATATCCAAACCACCACATCTTAAGCGGCGCCATATCATGCGTTCCAATAGAGACTACCGCTTTTTCTTCATAGTCATGAGGATGCTTAAAATCTCCCCAGCCGATATCCCAACGCTCAGCCCACAGTATTGACATCGAAAATATATTAGCGCCATGAATTTTATCCAAAAACCCTTCCGGAACATTGCCGATACTTTCTCCGACAATCAGGCATTTATTTAAATGACTTTCCAGCGCCACAATTTTTAACATCTCATCAAAATTATAATAAATATACGTTCCTTCTTTGTTATCTGCTTCGGGAATGATAAACAAACGCATCAGGCTCATAACATGATCAATCCGCAAAGCGCCGGCCCCCTTCATTGCAGCACGTAAAATTTTAATAAGTGGCTCATACGCCCGCTCTCGCAATTCTTCAGGATGAAATGCTCCAAGATTCCATTTTTGCCCATTTGGAAAAAAGGCATCAGGAGGAGCTCCGGCACCGCAAGATTGTAAAAATGCTCCGTTATCACTCCACAATTCAGCGCTATCTCTTCCCACACCAACAGCCAGATCACGATAAATACCAATCTGCATTCCCTGTTTTTTGACCTCGTCTTCCACAAATTTGAACTGTCGAAACGCTTCAAACTGCAAAAATTTAAAGAAATCCAATCTTTTTCTGTTTTGTTCACAATATTTTTTCATTGCGGCGGTATTGGGATTCAAAAATTCTTTTTCCCAGCCGCGCCATCCTCCTGCATGATCTTGCCATTTTTGTTCATACAAACATTGAAACGCTGCCAAATTCTCCAAATCTTCACCTTGTTCATCGCAAAAAGCCTTAAACGCGGACAGATGTTTATCATTTTCTAAAAGCCGCATATACAGTTTTTCAAGCACTGCCATTTTCAAATTATAAACTTCAGTATAACGAATTGTCTCAGAAGCATTAAGCTCTTTTATTTTATCATGCAATCCTGATATATCTGCACTCTTAAAACCAAGCGCTTTACTTACATCAATGTATATCGGATTTAAAAACAAGCGGCTGATTGACAAATACGGACTGGCATCTTCCGGAAAACAATGATTTGGAAGATTAATTGGATTCAAACCAATTAAATCAGCCCCGCAACGAGCGCATAATTTTACAAAATCGCGCAAATCGCTAAAATCACCAACCCCCCAATTCTTTTTACTACGCAAAGAATATAGCTGTAGCGCATATCCCCAGATTTTATGCTCATTTAATGATTTTGGCTGATAGCATTGTTCCGGAGCCGCCACCAAAACAGATTTATAACAATTATTATCAATATAAAATTCAATATCATAGTACCCTGCCGCAAGTTGTGTAGTTATCTCAACTTCAGCACGCACATATTTTTCAGAAGAATTATCTTCAATATGAACAACATACGATATATCTTCGCATATTTTTTTTTGCCGATTGTATAATTTAAGTTCCATATTGCAAGCGGCATCAGAACTTTTGATTATTGCATCAAAACCACAACAATCGCAATCACGCACATATACGCTTTCCAAAACTTTTTGCCAACGCTTTCCCTCAAGTTTTTTTAATGAATGCCGTATATCATTTTCAGTATTGGCTTTATAACCGAGAACTCTCACAAAAAAACGTAGCGTATCATCATCAACTTCGTAGCTTTTTGCAGCCAAACCGGCATCACTATACTGTGACGCTATTCCCAATTTTGATGCCAAAACTTGTAAATTTTTATTCATATAAATCCTCCGCTATCACCTAATTTCAAATAATAAGACACTCCACCCCGGAACTTTTATTTCAACTCCGGATTTTACCTTTTTAGGCGCATTAAATTTATCTGAACTATCCAGCAAAAGATTCCATTGATTACCGGAAAACGGCGGAAGTTTCCATCGCTTTTCATCATTATTTGCGTTCAAAATACAAAACACAAAGCTATCTCCGCAAGAAATACCATAAGATATACTTTTACGTTCTCCATCATGCCAATCTGTGTCCGTAAACTCTTTTCCTTTTTCGGTATACCAGTTCAAATCTTTATTACCATTTTTATCAGGACGTCCGGTAAAAAAATTCTTGCGCTTGAAAATTTTTAACTTTCGGCGCAATTCAATCAACCTTTTAACATAACGCACCAAAAACGTATCTGATTTATCAATTGCCTCCCATGTCAGCCAAGTTAAAACATTATCCTGACAATACGGATTATTATTGCCAAATTGTGTATGCATAAATTCATCACCGGCTTTCAGCATAGGTGTCCCGAAAGACAGAAACAAAGTTGCCAATATGGCTTTCATTCTGGCAAGACGATTATTGTTCACAATTTTATTATCACTTTCACCTTCCACACCAGAATTCCAACTCCAATTAGAATTGCTGCCGTCCTTATTATCTTCGCCGTTTGCCAAATTATGCTTAACATTATAACTGACTAAATCACGCAAACAAAATCCATCGTGAGCTGTGACAAAATTTATACTGCTCCATATATCGCGATTGTTATGGGCAAAAATATCGCTCGACCCCGAAATTCTGCTTGCCAGTTCAGCAGTTTGATTATTATCGCCCTTCCAAAAACGACGCACAACATCACGATAACGGTCATTCCATTCCCCCCAGCCGGAAGGAAAAGCTCCCAGCTGATACCCTGCCTCGCCTACATCCCATGGCTCAGCAATCAGTTTAACCTTCTGCAATATCGGATCTTGCTGAATTGCACACAAAAAACCATTATCATTGGTAAAATTGGTTTTACGACGGCATAATGTTGGTGCCAAATCAAATCTGAAACCATCAACATGCATCTCTTCAACCCAATAACGCAACGAGTCCATTACCATTTTTATAACATATGGATTCGACACATTAAGCGAAGCGCCGCAACCGGTGCTGTCATAGCACACGCGCGGATTCTCAGAATTCAATATATAATATGATTGGTTATCAATTCCCCTATAACACAATGTCGGACCGAGTTGATTGCCCTCAAATGTATGGTTATAAACAACATCCAGAATAACCTCCAGCCCGTCTTCATGAAGTTTTTTGACCATAGTCTTAAACTCATTAATATCATTGTTGGCCAAATATGATTGTTCCGGAGCAAAGAAATTTAAGGTCTCATACCCCCAATAACTTTGACAATATTCATCAGGAATATGTTTATCTGCCAAAAAAGAATGTATAGGCAGTAACTCAACTGCCGTAACCCCCAGCCACTTCCAATAGACAATCATTGGGCGAGAGCTCAGTCCCATAAATGTACCGCGCAAAACATCAGGAATATGTGGATGCAATTTAGTACAACTGCGAACATGGGTTTCATATATCACTGTTTCAGACCACTGGCGCTGTGGAGATATACTTTTTTCCCAATCAAAATCATCTTTTCCGACAACCACCGATTTTGGAACATATGGAGCACTATCCAATTCACTGAAAGATAAATCTTTATCCGGACTGTCTATATCATATCCAAAAATTGCTTTATGCCAAATAAGCTTACCTACCAATTTTTTAGCATACGGATCCAGCAAAAGTTTATGCGGGTTAAAACGCTTGCCTTCTTTAGGGCGATAGGGACCGTAGACACGATAGCCGTACACCTGCCCCGGTTGCAGATTCTGAACATAAATATGCCAGATATTATTATCGTTTTCACTGATTTCCAAACGGGCCTCTTCACGAGTTCCTGTCTTATCAAATAAGCACAGCTCAACTTTTTCAGCATTAGCTGAAAACAGCGCAAAATTAACTCCATTACCGTCATAGGTTGCACCAAGCGGATATTTTTTTCCCGACTGCACTTGATATTCAACCATTTCACCCTCCGGTTTAATATAATTTATCTTACAGGTTTTATAACAATAGTTGCCAACGGCGGCAGAGTCATCTCAATAGAATAAGGGCGTCCGTTCCAGTTTTGCATTTGTGCCGACCTTGCGCCATTATTCTTAATACCGCTCCCCCAATAAGATACATCATCACTATTAAAAATTTCTTGATAAGCGCAATCTTCCGGAACACCAATCCGATAATTTTCGCGAACCACCGGCGTAAAATTGCAAACCACAATCAAATAATCTCCCGGATTCTTACCTTTGCGGATATATGAAATTACACTATCTGCAGCGTTTGAATGTTCAATCCACTCAAAGCCCGTGTAATCAAAATCAATTTCATATAACGGAGAATTTCCTTTATACATCAAATTCAAATCCCGCAGACAATTTTGCATACCCTTATACATCGGATATTCCAACAAATGCCAACGCAAACTCTCAGCACTGTTCCATTCCCAATCTTGTCCAAACTCACACCCCATAAACAGCAGTTTCTTGCCGGGATGTGTATACATAAAACCATAATAGGCACGCAAATTGGCAAATTTTTGCCACTCATCACCCGGCATTTTAGAAAGCATAGAACCTTTGCCATGCACAACTTCATCATGTGAAATCGGCAAAATAAAGTTTTCATTAAAAGCATATAACAATCCGAAAGTCAGCATCCCATGGTGATATTTGCGATGGATGGGGTCTTTGCTGATATATTTTAATGTATCATTCATCCACCCCATATTCCACTTATAACCAAAACCGAGTCCTCCCATTGATGTCGGACGAGACACCATCGGCCATGCGGTAGATTCTTCAGCGCACGTGCAAGCATCTGGTCTGGCTCCATATACCAGTTCATTCATTTTGCGCATAAAGGCAATTGCTTCTAAATTTTCATTACCGCCATAGATATTAGGTATCCATTCTCCGGCTTTGCGAGAATAATCCAAATACAGCATTGAAGCCACCGCATCAACACGCAGTCCGTCAATATGATATTCTTTGAGCCAATATAAGGCATTAGCGCACAAAAAATTCATAACTTCGGTACGTCCATAATTATATATTTTTGTTCCCCAATCCTTATGCTCTCCCTTACGCGGGTCTGCGTGTTCATACAAATGAGTACCGTCAAATTCAACCAAACCATGTCCATCACGCGGAAAATGCGCCGGCACCCAGTCCATAATTACTGCAATTCCTGCCTGATGAAATTTATCAATTAAATAACGCAAATCATCAGGAGTCCCAAACCTGCTGGTCGGAGCAAACATTCCCAGAACCTGATATCCCCAAGAAGCATCAAGCGGATGTTCAGAAAGCGGCAAAAATTCAACATGGGTATATCCCATATTTGACACATACGGAACCAACGTATCTGCCAATTCTCGATAAGTCAAAAACTCACTGCCATTATCACCCTTACGTCGCCACGAACCGGCATGAACTTCATAAATAGATATCGGACGATCCATTGCGCTATGATGGTGATTATTCTGCATCCAATCATCATCACTCCAATTATAATGTTCCAAATCATAAACAACCGACGCCGTCTTTGGACGATGCTCTGCAAAAAAACCTATCGGATCTGCCTTAGTTAAAATATAATTTTGCTGGGTTTTTATTTCATATTTATAAACTTCGCCTTCACCAAGTCCGGGAATAAAAATATCCCACAATCCGCAAGATGGATATTTGCGCATTACATGACAACGACCATCCCAATTATTAAAATCTCCAACCACTGAAACCCGTTTAGCATTCGGCGCCCAAACTGCAAAACTCACACCTTTAACACCATCTACAGTAATCACATGCGCACCGAGTTTTTTATACATTTCAAGATGATTTCCTTCACTAAAAAGATATACATCTATATCACCCAATGTCGGCAGAAAACGATATACATCTTCCGTTTCATAAAAACCACCAATATCATTTTCAATCTTAAATTTATATGCAAAATTTTCAACATGATTTAAATTAATTTGGAAAAACCCGCGGTCATCAAGTTTTATCATTTTTCCCAAAGAAACATCATCATTTTTACGAATAACCTCAATAGATTTTGCATGCGGTTGAAACGCTCTGATAAAGACATTTTTACTCCCCTTATCACGGTGTATGCCAAGCACTGCAAAAACGTTATCATGATTGCCGTCAATTACGGCGTCCATCTCAATTTTTGATAATAAATTTTCCATATAATATCCTCTGAATTTATCAATTCATAACTACAATATTTATCTATAAAATCTTATCTGCCTAATTGCAAGTTTATTTATAAAAATATTAAAAAAATATTATGATTCATATTGACGTAGAAAAAATTACATGTATATTAAGTATTGTTTAATCAAACTTTTTATTTGGAGTAATCTAATGGTAAAATTTAATGAAGACGCTATCAAAATAGCCGCCTATTACAATTGGCAAAATGCCGGTTGCCCGCAAGGAAAAGATGAATATTTCTGGGCTATGGCTGTTGAACAGTTGAACAAATGCTGCTGCAACAAGAGTGCTAAAAAACCTGCTGCAAAAGCTAAAACTTCATCAGCAGCGAAAGTTTCATCTGTTGCAAAAACTGTTGCTTCATCTGCCAAAAAGAAAACAACAATTGCAAAAAAATAACTTGCTTTATAATTTTGATTTTTTTCAAAGACCTCTTCGGAGGTCTTTATTTTTTTATCAACCTAAAAAAATCCCTTGCAACTGCAAGGGATTTTTTCAAACACGATGTGTATTGATTAGAACAATACTTTCAGCTGTGCACCGACAGTAGTATCATACTTAATTTCATGATTGTAGCTACCGCCAAGATAATAATCACCATGAACACCAACAGCTACTTTATCAGTTACAAAGTAATTAACTTCTGCCTGCCAATATACCATGTTCGTATTAGCTCCGTTGTCTGTATTGAACTCATAACGCAAACCTGTATCAACAGCGACTTTGTCACAAGATTTATGAACACCGGCAAAAATTGAATAATCAATTTGACGATCTTTGGTATCAACATATGAATCTGCTGAGATTGTGGCATAAGGTGTCCAGCCGTTATCCAGCGCATAACCCAACTGACCTTCTACATTGATTCTTTTTTCCCATTCATTATCATCCATATAACGATGACCATACCAAGAAACTGGTTGATATGTTTCATAACCCAAAGCAACCTGTGTCAGCACACGGCCAAAGCTATGATTATATTTTACACCCAATTCATAAGCAAAGTTATGATCGTTATTATATTCACGATTAGTTACCTTATCAAAATCAAAATAGTTCAAGATACTACCATATACTGAGAGGTTATCTGTTACACCATAGGTCAACTCTTCGCTGGCCGAAAAATCTTTTGCAACAAATCCACCTTTATATTTTGTGCGGCTCAAATCAACGCTGGTATTTGAAAGTACTTCGCCTTTGCTGGGCAAGAACAATGAACCTGTAAAATCTTTTGCATTAGCTGTGCCGACAATTAAAGCTACAGCAGCTGTTGTTAAAAGTGCAGTCTTAAAATTCATGAGATATCTCCTTCTAGTTAAACTCATTCCCAAAAAATATTCTCTGAGAATACTTTAATCATCATTCAATATTATTAAAATTTGATTAACTTATATAGTAACAATACATTACCATTTTGAAACATATTTACATCAACAATACATGATGATATTATGCAACAATAAAGAGGATAATATGCAGCGTATTCAAAAAAAATATATCTACATTATCACAATATTCTTGTGCTTTACTGTTATAAAAGTTGGAAAACGCCCTCTTTACATGTTGATATGGGGAAAACCCAGCTCACAAAAATTATCACATACTTATGAACAATTTGCTGATATTGTTCCACCTCAACAGTGGCAAGAAACTACTATCAGCGGATATAAAATCAAATACCAACTTCGCAAAAAATATAAAGTATGCGGCCGCGTTGTATGGGTTGATTGGAACGATGGTTTAATAAATACTTGGTACCACTCAGCTCAACGTCCATCAACCAAACTATACAATGCCGTCGCTGCTGTCGATGTATCAATTATCCATGGTGCAACCTCCGCCGACAACAATTGGAATAAAATCAAATTTGACCACGAAGAGCGCGGTTTAAGATATACATACCTTTACGCCGATAACCCAATTGTTAATACCGATGAAATCAACAACAATCACGTAATTCCCGCATCTTTTGCCATCAGACGAGCTTTGGCAATTATAAAAAAAGGAGAATTTGTCGAGATGGAAGGTTACCTCATGGATTGGAAAGGAACCGGAAAATTTGCAAATTTCAACATCAAAACCGCAACCGCCGCCGGCGATATTCATACCGAGAAACTCTATGGCGGTAGATACGGCGCCGGATTATGCAGACAATTTTATGTAACAAAGGTAACTATCAACGGATATACTTTTGAATAAAAAATCAACATTAACCTAAACCATTATCTAATGATTCACTTGATATTCATAATCTCATCTCTTTGCCAACAACAAACATGTTCATTTTTTGTTCTTAACAATACAAATTATACTTGCCGAATAAAATAATTTTGTTTAATCTGCATATAAACTTTGGAGAAAGATAAAATGATTGCAAAACTAAGAGGTATTGTTGACAGTTTTGGCGAAGATAATATCATACTTGATGTTAACGGTGTCGGCTATTTGGTTTTTGCCTCAAGCCGCACTTTGTCAAAAATGATAAAAGGCAACGAAGCAACCCTGTTTGTGGAAACAATTGTGCGTGAAGATAGTATCAGCTTGTATGGATTTGCCTCAGCCCTAGAAAAAGAATGGTTTCTAACCTTAACCAAAGTTCAGGGGGTCGGCGCCAAAGTATGCTTAAGCATTCTGTCCGTACTTACTCCCTCTCAACTGGCACAAGCCGTTTCTGCGCAAGATAAAGCCTCATTCTCACGCGCCTCAGGCGTTGGTCCCAAACTGGCCGCACGTATTGTTACCGAACTCAACGGCAAAATGGTCAGTCTGCCAATCGGAGCCGATACCACTGACTATGCCGCCGCGCTTAAAGACGATGAACCAACTGGATCCATTATCGCCCCCGAAATTTCTCATAACAATATTGAAGATGCCATCTCAGCACTTGTCAATCTCGGCTATCCGCGAATTGACGCATACCGTGCCGCAAACACAGCCGCCGGCAAAAACCCAGAAGCTGATGTCTCCACTCTGATTAAATTGTCTCTCAAAG
>CADBMA010000032.1 GCA_902795665.1 uncultured Rhodospirillales bacterium | reverse complement strand
TTGCTGCTGTTTGACATAATACCGCAGAACATAATTTCTTGAGGCGGAACAATATATCCGGCCAGCCAAGCGGCAACTCCGGCCTTGCCGGCATCAAATAAAATCGTCAACAAAGCCAAAAACTTGTTACCGGTGCGCAAAACATTGGTGGCTCCGATATTGCCGGATCCAATTTTGCGAATATCTCCATATCCGCACAAATAACACAAAATCAGACCAAACGGAATTGATCCTAATAAATAACCGCCTAAGGCAGAAAATAAAAAAGTGGAAAACATTGTCTATACCTCTCAACATAATTTTCTTTATCTTTATAACAAAAGCACAATATTGCAATTTTTTTTAAAACTTTTTCCACTATATGCTAAAAATTAATCTTTATTGGTTGATAACATCAATTTATAGGTGACAAAGTAAATTAATTGTTTAATATTATACAGGACAAATATGAGGTAATTATATGAAACCAAAATACCAACGCATATTACTCAAACTCTCAGGCGAAGGGCTGATGGGCAATCGCGCCTTTGGCATGGACGAGCAAGTTATCAATTCTTTGGCCAAACAGATAAAAACTGTTTATGATATGGGGGTTGAAATTTGTATTGTAGTCGGCGGAGGCAATATCTTCCGCGGCGCCAAAGAGGCATCCAAAGGTCTTAACCGTTCAGTCGCTGACCAAGTTGGAATGCTGGCCACGGTAATGAACGCGCTCTACCTGCAAAACGCCATTGAAAAACAGGGAATATCTGCCAGAGTTATGTCTGGTGTTTCAATTCCCTCAGTTTGTGAAAGCTACATTTATCGTCGTGCACTGCGTCACCTTGACAAGAAAAGAATTATCATTTTTGCCGGCGGCACCGGAAATCCATATTTTACCACCGATACCGGCGCAGCTCTGCGTGCTTCGGAAATGGGGTGCAATGTTTTGCTAAAATCTACTCAGGTTGACGGAGTATATTCGGATGATCCCAAACAAAATTCTAAAGCTGTTCGCTATGATAAAATTAGTTATGATGATGTCATTCATCAAGGATTGAAGGTTATGGATCTTACGGCTGTGGCCTTGGCCAAGGATAACAATATTCCAATAGTAGTTTTTGCCCAAAATGATGAAAACTCACTATTACGCACCATTTGCGGTGAAGGAAATTTTACAATCATACATTAAACAAAGAGGAAATAATGGAAGATTACTCAGAAATAAAAGAAAATACCAAAAGCAGAATGAAAAAAACTATCGAAGCTTTGCGTGCTGACTTAGGCGGTCTGCGGGCAGGTCGTGCTCACGCCAGCCTTTTAGACGGGATTATGGTTGATGCTTATGGCTCAATGTCTCCAATTTCTCAAGTCGGTACAATCGGTGTCCCTGATGCACGCTGCCTTTCAGTGAGCGTTTGGGATAGAGGTCTGGCCAAAGCCGTTGAAAAAGCAATTCAAGAGTCTGATTTGGGATTAAATCCGGTTTCGGACGGACAATTGATTCGTATTCCCATTCCTCCGCTTTCCGAAGAACGCCGCAAAGAATTGGTTAAAGTAGCCGGAAAATATACCGAACAAAGCAAAGTAGCAATTCGCAATATTCGCCGTGATGCCTTGGACAGCATTAAGAAACTGAAAAAAGATAACGCAATTTCTGAGGACGAAGAAAAACGCTACGAAAATGAAATCCAAAAATTTACCGATGAAAGCATAAAAAAAGTTGATGATGTTTTATCGCAAAAAGAAAAAGATATTATGCAGGTATAAACAGGGGATTATACGTGGATATTGAAAATCGACTACAACATCTGGCAATCATTATGGATGGCAATCGTCGTTGGGCAAAGCAACGCGGATTACCTGTTGCTGTCGGACATCGTCAAGGCGCCAAAACTTTGGAACAAATCTGCCGCGATGCCAAAGACCTTGGTATAAAATACCTGACGGTCTATGCTTTTTCAACAGAGAACTGGCATCGTGGTGCAGATGAAGTTAAAGCCTTGATGAACTTGTTGCGCGAATATTTGAAAACCGGTCTTGATGAGCTTCAAAAAAATAAGGTGCGGATTATCTTTATCGGCGAGCGCTATATGCTTGATGATGATATTGTTGACCATATGTGCGAAATTGAGCGCAAAACCGCCGAAAATGATGAATTTACACTCTGTATGGCAATTAGTTACGGGGCACGGCAGGAAATTGTGTCTGCAGTGCGCAGCTTGGTCAAATTGGCTTCTGACGGCCAGCTCAACGCACAAGATGTTGACGAAAAGTTATTGGAAGAATATCTATACACCAAAGATATTCCCAATCCGGATCTGTTGGTAAGAACCAGCGGAGAACAACGAATCAGCAATTATCTGTTATGGCAGATTGCTTATTCTGAACTATATTTTTCTGATGTGTTATGGCCAGATTTTGATCGTACAGAATTGGAAAAAATTATACAAAACTATAAAACTCGGGAGAGACGATATGGCAAAAAGTAATCTTTTTAAAAGAACAGTGACCGCGCTGATTTTAGCTCCGGTTGTTATTGGCTGCATTTTCTTAGAATTTCCATACTACAACCTTTTGGTCTTGGTTGCAGGAGCAATGGTCAGTTGGGAATGGAGTAATATGTGTTCCAAAGAAAAATCGGCAATATATGCCACAATCTATACAATATCTATGGCAACGGCTGTATTGTTGCAATCTTGGTTCGGCATCTTTTTAATGTCTGTTCTCTGCATGCTTGCAGTGCTAGTCAAAGCTCGTAAAGAAGATCACAAATGGCTTTTGCTGCTTGGTGTTCCATACATTTCTCTCGGCATAGGTTCACTGATGTGGCTGATGATAGTTTCTTCGCCAATCACGGTTTTGTGGTTGTTGTTGGTAGTATGGGGTGTTGATATCGGCGGCTATTTTGTCGGAACAAGCATCAGAGGTCCGAAACTGGCACCGAAAATAAGCCCAAATAAAACTTGGGCCGGACTTTTCGGCGGCATGATGTTTGCGGCTGCAATCAGCGGAAGTTACGCTTATGGTATCGGCTGGGAAGAATATACCACCATTACAATCATCGCAATCATTTTAGCAGTTGCCGAACAAATTGGCGACTTGATTGAATCTGCCATCAAACGCCGCGTCGGTGTAAAAGATTCCGGCGATATTATCCCCGGACATGGCGGAGTGTTTGATCGTATTGACGGTCTGATTTTTACGGCTCCGTTATTGTTTATGTTCATTTATATTTTTAGTTTTTAAAATTGAGGAAAATATGCTTAACTTCTTTTACTATGTTGTGCCGTTCATTTTTCTTCTGGGCGTTTTAGTTTTTGTGCATGAACTTGGACATTTTTTAATTGCTCGCTGGTGCGGTGTACGTGTTACCGACTTTTCAATCGGTTTCGGCAAACAGCTCTGGGGTTTTACTGACAAACACCAAACCAACTGGAAAATCTGCGCCATTCCTTTGGGTGGTTATTGTCAGTTTTTGGGTGATGCCAACGGAGCCTCAGCCGGCGAAGACGATGCCGCTTTGAAAGAAATGAGCGATGAAGAAAAACGAGAAGCTTTTGCTTTCCAAAGTCCTTGGAAAAAGCTGGCGATAGTTCTTGGTGGTCCTGGCTTTAACTATCTTTTTGCAATAGTTGTATTTGCTCTGATGTTTATGTTTATCGGCAAGTTTACTTTTCCTCCTGTGGTTGGTGAAGTCATGCCGGACGGTGCGGCATCTGTTGCCGGCATTCAGTCCGGAGACCGCATTCTGGAAGTCAATGGCAACAAAATCAAAACTTTTACGGATATCAGCACCGAAGTAGCCTTGACTGTCGGCAAAAACGTCGATGTAAAATTACAACGCGGCGATGAGATATTAAATATCAATGTCGAGTTAAAAGAAATTGAGGTTGAGGAAAACGGCACCAAAACACGCCGTCCGATGTTAGGCATAAAATCTCAGTCATCAATTGAGCTTGACCAAAACAAGCTTTCTCCGTGGAATGCCTTTGCTGAGGCAGGATATGAAACATGGAGAATAACCATCGGCACACTGCGCGGTGTTCATCAAATGATTACCGGTCAGCGCGGTACCGAAGACTTGGGCGGAATTATCCGCATCGCCGAAATGTCAGGCGATATTTCCAAAAAACAAGGTCTAATTGACTTTATTGCCTTCATGGCCTTATTATCCATCAACTTGGGATTGATTAATCTCTTTCCGATACCGGTTTTGGATGGCGGTCACGTGGTTATCTTTGTAATTGAAATTATTACAAGACGCGAAATTAACGAAAAATTGAAGAATTTTCTGTTCAAATGCGGATTTGCATTGCTATTAGCATTGATGATTTTTGCAACTTGGAATGATATTTCGCACTTATTTAAACGTTGGTTTATGTAGAATGAGGATATTATAATGAAAAAAGTATATATGGCAGCATTATTGTCAGGAATTATGACCATGAACAGCGCTTGGGCCGTTCAGGTTGATGGAATAAATGTTAACGGTCTGCAGCGAGTCGAGCGTGAGACCGTGCTCTCGTACGTTAATATTGCCCCAGACAGCAATGTTTCGGAAGATGAGTTAAACGATGCTTTCAAAAAGCTTTATACAACAGGATTGTTCTCCGATGTGAAGTTTAATATGCAAGGCAATATGCTCAATATCGATGTTAAAGAAAATCCGATTGTAAATAAGCGCTTTTTTGACGGCAACGACAAAATTGATGACAAAATGCTGGAAAGCGAGGTTCAACTCGCTCCTCGTTCTATATACAGCGTAGCCAAAGTTCAAGAAGATACCAAACGTATCTTGAACATTTATAAAAGAGTGGGGCGTTATGCAGCTGTTGTTGAGCCTAAAGTTATTGAGCGTGATCAAAATCGTGTCGATTTGATTTATGAAATTAATGAAGGACCTTTGGCAAAAATTACCAAAATTAATTTTGTCGGCAATAAACACTACTCTGATAGTGATTTACAAGACGAAATTTTAAGCCGCGAAACTCGGTGGTGGCGCATTTTCTCATCATCAGAAAATTATGATCCTGAAAAAACTAACTATGATAAAGAATTATTGCGCCGCTTTTATCTGAAACGCGGATATGCTGATTTTCGCGTTATTTCTGCCGTTGCAGAACTTAGTCCCGATAACGAGTCGTTCATTATTACTATGGTGCTTGAAGAAGGACAACGTTATAAAATTAATAACATTAACATAAAATCCAGCATTGGCGATGTTGATATCGAAAAACTGAAAAAAGAATTAGAAATTGAATCCGGAGATTGGTATAACTCTGAAAAAGTTGAAAAAAGCGTATATGCCCTGACCGAAGAACTTGGCAAAAAAGGTTTTGCATTTGTTGAGGTTGAGCCGGTATTACACAAAAATATGGCCGACGGCACGATGGATATTACTTTCCAAATTCGCGAAGGGGCACGCATTTTTGTAAATCAAATCAATATTACCGGTAACAATCGTACTTACGATGAGGTTATCCGTCGTGAGTTCAGACTTAGCGAAGGCGATGCCTTTAACGCCGCCAAAATCAGAGCTTCACGCCGTAATATTGAAAATCTTAACTACTTCAGCAAGGTCGATATTCAAACTTCTCCGACCAACGATCCAAGTCGTGCCGATATCAATGTCGACGTAACCGAAAAATCTACCGGATATTTTAATGTCGGTGTCGGCTATTCTACGGTTAACGGTGCTTTGGTGCGTGCCGGTATCACCGAAAATAACTTCCGCGGTAAAGGTCAGCAGTTGGGGTTAGATGTTGGTATTTCACAGCGTGAACAAGATTATAATATTAACTTTACTGAGCCATATTTCTTAGGATTGCCAATGAGTGCAGGTATTGATTTGTTCCGTACCGAAACAGATTATCAGGACGAGTCGTCATATGATCAAACCGTTACAGGCGGACGTCTGCGTTTTGGCTGGAGATATACCGACAATCTTTCGCAATCAGTTCGCTATACCTTAAAACAAGATGAAATTGACCACGTCAGCAAACACTCTTCAATTTATATCAAACGCGAAGAGGGCAAGTTTGTCGATTCGTCATTTGGTCAAACTTTGGTTTATGATCGCCGCGACAGCGCAATTGATCCCAAAGACGGCTATTATCTATCCTTTGGAAACGATGTTTCCGGTGCCGGCGGCGATGACAAATATCTGCGTTTTGACGCCAAGTCATATTTCTACTACACATTTTTTGAAGATTTTACTTTGAAATTATTTGCAAATGGTGGATATGTCACCGGATATGGTCATGAAGATGTTCGACTTGGACAAAGATATTTTCTGGGTGGATCAACCATGCGCGGATTTGACTCATCTGGTATCGGCGCTCGTGATAAATATACCAAAGATGCCTTGGGCGGAAACTGGATGGTGTACGGCGGTACCGAACTGATATTCCCAATCGGATTGGATGAAGTTGGTATTAAGGGACGCACCTTTGCCGATATCGGTACTTTGGGCAAACCGGATAATGTCAGCTATGATATTGTTGAATATTCATCAAAAGCTCGTGTTTCTATAGGTTTTGGTTTTACTTGGTTGTCACCGATGGGTAAAATCGACATTGACTTTGGCTTCCCTGTAGTCAAAGAAGACTACGACGAAACCGAAGTGTTCAGACTTAACTTCGGAGCAAGATTGTAAGGAGGCGTTTTATGGTAGATACAAGATTTTTTATTCATAATGGAGCCTTGAGCGTTTCGCAGATAGCCGAAATATGTGATGCCGAGCTCCAAACCATAGGTGCAGAAAATGTATCAATTAGTGATATCAACACGCTTTCTGCTGCCGGCGATCATGAAATATGCTTTTTCTATGATCGCAAGAAGAAAGCACAAGGGGCAGAGATAAAAGCAACCGCCTGCATTACAACAGCGGAGTTGGCTCCTTTTGTTGCCGACGGAGTTGTTATCTTAACTGCTGCAGATCCCAAATTAGCTGCTCTCAAGCTAAAAGAAGCTATGTATGCAGAAAAACGCCCCTCCGCAGGCATTGCATCTACCGCTAAAATTCATCCGACAGCCTCATTAGGCGAGGGCTGTTCCGTGGCCGACTATGCCGTTATTGGCGCTAATGTCAAAATCGGCAAAAATACAGTTGTTGAGCCGTTTGCTATTGTTGGTGACGGTTGTGTAATTGGTGACAATTGCCGCTTGGGAGCACATAGCTATATTGCCTATACAATTATGGGAAATAATTGCTACATATATAATGGTGCGCGCATTGGTCAGGATGGCTTTGGCTTTGAAACAATTAACGGAGTTCATAAACGCATTCTGCAGCTTGGACGTGTAATTATGGGCAATGATATTGAAATTGGATCTTGTTCTTGTATTGATCGCGGGGCTTTGGGAGATACGGTTATTGGCGACGGCTGTCGAGTTGATAATTTGGTGCAAATTGCTCATAATGACAAGCTTGGACGCGGCTGCGTTATTGTATCACAGACCGGAATTGCCGGAAGCTGCACATTCGGTGATTATGTGGTATGCGGCGGTCAAACCGGATTTGCCGATCACTTGACGGTTGGCAGCGGAGCTCAGGTTGCAGCCCAATCCGGCGTGATGCGTGATATCGAGGCAGGTAGTGTTGTTATGGGAGCTCCGGCTGTTCCATTCAAAGATTTTATGCGCCAAGTCTCATTTTTACAAAAAAATTCAAAAAAATAAGGAATGACCATGTCAGAAAACAAAATTTACTATATTGAAGATATAATGAAGCTTTTACCGCACCGCTATCCTTTTCTGCTGCTCGATCGTTTGGAGGTCGAAATAGCCGGCGAGAAAGGTATTGGTACCAAAAATGTCACAATGAATGAGGAATTTTTTCAAGGACATTTTCCGAACAATCCGGTGATGCCCGGAGTGTTACAGATTGAAGCCATGGCACAGACCGCAGGTGCGCTAGTGAACGCCGCTGCTGAAGGCATGGAAAAAACACCTAATGTGCTGTTTATGTCAATTGATAAGGTAAAATTCCGCAAACCTGTTAAGCCCGGTGATCAATTAAAAATGCATGTTGAAAAAGTGCAAGCTCGTCGCAATGTCTATGTTTTTAAGGGGCAGAGTATGGTCGACGATAAAGTGGTATCAGAAGCTGAATTTACGGCAATGATTTTATAAAATCACAAAGTGATGTATCTGAAAAATAAAAAAATCCGATAAAAATCGGATTTTTTTATTTTAATGAAAGGAGTTAATGACTGATTAAATAACTAACTAATCAATACATCACCAACATATATAGAATATTTTCAAAAATGTCAATATCTATTTTTTTATTCCTCATTTTTGGCGATATTGCCCAACAAAAGCAAAAAGCGAGGAGTTTTTCCTTTAAAAGTATTGTGTTTTTTAACCAAATCGACAGCTTCGTTATCAATTATATCGCAGGATGCATTTTTAACATTTGAAACAGGAGCAGATTTTGCTTCACACTCTTTATTCTTATCAACTTTAATTTCTTGAGGTGATTTTAGAATTTTATCCAAAATATCTTTGGTTTCGCGTGAACGACGATTTGTGTACACAATATTTTGCTTTTCGGCCGGAAGCATTTCCAATATTTTTTCCATATTGGCAATTTGTTTATTTTTCTTAATTAAATTTATATCATCAACCACTAAAATATTAATTTTTGAAAAATCGACACGTTTCTCTTCGGCCAATTCTAACAGCAAATCCGGAGATCCGATAATAACTTCGGCTTCATGCTCATTGGCGTCATCACCGTTTTCCTCATGAAAACGATTTAGTAATGCAAAGGTATCAGAGATAACCACCGATTTTGCAGCATCAGAAGTCATCACCAAAATATTGGTGCCATCGTTGCGACTGATAATATCAATCAGTGGCAAAACATAAGATATTGTCTTGCCGCAAGCTCCGGGAGCAATTGTAAAAACGTCCTTACCTTCCAAAATAGCCGGAATTACGTCAATTTGTACGGTTGTAGGTGTAACAATTCCGCTTTCATTGATAGCGCGGACCGTCTTCTCACTCAAACCCAAATCTAAAAAATTCATTTTATTTTCCTCAAATTATAAATCAGACACGATTGTAAATATCTTCAATACGCACAATATCATTTTCATCTAACTCGTCACCGACCTGAACTTCAATAAACTCAATATTTTCGGTAGATTCATTGGCGATACGATGCTTGGTTTCAACCGGAATAAAAACATGTTCATCACTATGCTTGGTCAATATTTCATCGCCAAGTGTTACCAGCGCCGTTCCTTTCACAATAATCCAATGTTCGGCACGATGATGATGCAACTGCAATGATAATTTACCCCCCGGTGTTACCACAATGTGCTTAACGCAAAAAGTTTCACCGCAATCAATAACCTCCCAAGATCCCCACGGACGGGTATCCTTATCGCCGCGTTGATAATTATTAGCCATTTTTTTACTCCTTGTGCATATATTGTTCTTGATAGAATTAAATATAGATAATATAAATAAAAGCACAACAAAAATTTAGCAGAGTTGGGAAAATTTTATGCAATCACCGGCAATCAAACAAGCTCTCGGCATATTAAAAAAACTTCGGCAGATGTCCGAAAATACGGACAATGTTGAACATAAACTGGTTGAGATGCTCAAAATTATTACCGAAGCTATGCAGGCCGAGGCCGCTACCTGCTACGTGGTAATTGATGGCAATTATTTGGAACAGTTTTCTTCTTATGGATTCTCATCATCACCATACAAGTCAAGGTTGCGCTTTGGTGAAGGAGTCATCGGAGAAATAGCCCAAAATAAATGCTCAGTCGCCATTAACAATATATGGAACTATCCAAAGTTTTCTATAACTTCCGAGCTTAATGAACGCGACTATCACTCTTTGCTTGGTGCGCCGATATTGCAGTGGAATCGCACCATAGGTGTTTTGGCTGTCTTTCATTCTCAAGAAACAGAATATTCAGATGTTGATGTCGAACTTTTAGAAACCATAGCCATGTTTCTGGCAGAGATTGTTAATTCTCCGGAAATGTCCGAATATAAAAAATCTCTCAGCAAATCTCGAGGTATCAGTACCCGTGAGCGCCTAAAGGGTATCAGTCTTAATAAAGGATACGGCATCGGTACAGCAGTCGTACATCGCCGCCGCCAATTGGTTACCAATATTTTTGCAGAAGACAAATCCAAGGAGCATTTGCGCTTGGAAGTGGCAAATCGTCAGATGAACGAAGATCTTGATGCCAAATTTGCCAATACGAAACTTGGCATAGGCGAACATGTTGACATTTTGGACACATATCGAATGTTTGCCAAAGATAAAGGATGGTATCGTAAAATTTCTGATAATATCGATGGAGGACTTTCGGCAGAGGCCGCAGTTGAACGGGCTTATGAGGATATGTGGAACAGATTATCCGGAAGCTCTGACATTTATCTGAAAGAAAAACTGCACGATCTGCGAGACGTATCTGATCGTTTGCTGTCATATTTAAGCGGTGATAACCGCAGCACCAGTGATATACAAGATAAAGAAATTATCATTGTAGCCCAAACGATGGGACCGGCCGAACTTATGGATTATGATTATGATCGTATCCGCGGATTGATTTTGGAAGACGGAACACCAACCATGCACGTGGCAATTGTTGCTAAGGCTCTCAACATTCCGGTGCTCTCCAAAATCAAAGGCATTTTTACTGAAATTCAAAACGGTCAGAGAGTGGCAGTTGACGGCAATGACGGCTTTGTTTATATCAATCCGTCAGAGCAGGTCGAAAAACACTTCCGCAAAAAAATTGCCGACCGCGAAGAACAGGCCAAAAAGTGGGCTTTGTTGTGTGATCTTCCCGCAATTACCAAAGATGGGCAAAATATAGGAATGTATATAAACGTTGGCTTGCCGCTTGACTTTGAATATATCGAAACCACCAAATGCGACGGAGTCGGACTATATCGAACCGAAATTCCGTTTATGGCTTCCGAAACAATGCCCAATGTTGACAAACAAGTTGCGCATTATAGAGAACTGATGCGTAAATGTGATCGCAAAAAAGTCATTTTTCGTACGCTCGATGTCGGTTCAGATAAGCTTTTGCCATATTGGTCATATGGCGGAGAAGCCAATCCGGCAATCGGTTGGCGCTCTATCCGCATTACCCTTGACAGAAGAACCATCTTGCGTCAGCAGATAAGAGCGTTTATAGAAGCAGCAGAAGGACGAGAACTGTATATCATGTTTCCAATGATTACAGATATTGAAGAATTTAAAGACGCCAAAGAAACCGTTACGCTTGAAATTGAAAAAGAACAAAAACATGGGCGCCAGATACCATCTGATATAAAAATAGGATTGATGATTGAGGTGCCGTCAGTTTTGTTTCAGTTAGATGAAATATTGCCGCATGCCGACTTCATATCAATCGGCACCAATGATTTGGCGCAGTTTATGTTTGCCTGTGATCGAGGAAATCCCAAACTTTTGGGAAGATATGATGTTTTGTCAGCCCCGTTTCTCAACGCCATGAAAACCATTATTGATAAAGCACGGCAGTACAATGTATATTGCTCGGTTTGCGGCGAAATGGCTTCAAACCCAATTGAAACTTTGGCGCTCATCGGATTGGGATATCGCAATTTTTCATGCAGCGGATCAGCCTTTGGACGCATAAAAAGCATGATACGAAGCGTAAATTGCGCCGAAGTTGAAGATTATGTGCAAAATTTGCTCAAATCATCTCGGGCAACATTGCGTCCACAATTAATTGCTTATGCATATGATCATGGTATTGAAATTTATTAAAAAAGATGTTAAAACTTCTAAGTTGTAAAAATTAAGGAGCAAATCTGTGGTAAAAGAAACTGAAAATACTGTTAAAACGGTTCGCGCATCTCGCAAGACAACCGAAACTGCAACAACAAGAAAAAGCGCCTCATCATCACGAGAGACAGCGCCTGATAATAACAAAGTTGGCAGTCTGTTATACAATGAACGCCAGAAAAAAGGGCTTGAATTGACAGAAATATCGCGCGCTTTGTGCATTCGTCGCTTTTATCTTGAAGCTATTGAAAAAGGCAACTACGGAGACTTGCTCCCCATGCCGTATTCCGTAGGCTTTGTCAGTTCATATGCCAAATATTTAGGTCTCAATCATACACGGATTGCCCAGTTGTTTCGTGAAGAAATTAATGAAAAACCTAATAAAAATCAGGTCTTTATCGCTGACGATACTCCTTCAGAAGTTCCGGTTCCAAACAAAATATACGTTATCGGTGGAATAATCTTGGTTTTACTGATTGCCGCACTGTGGCATTTATTAAGTCCGTCATCATCTTCTGAAAAAGCCCCCGAAGAACCGGCGCTGTCATCAGTTGATGAACATCATCAACCTTCATCAGCCGAAGAAGTAGAATATTTTGAAACTCAGAAAGAACCTGAAAAAAAGGACGATATTTCTGATAACAGCATAAAAGAGAATATTGTCGAGGTTAAAGATGCCCCGATTGCACCGCAGCAGATTATCATGAGTAATGAAAGCTATGTTGAACCGACGGCAGAAAAAGAAGTTCCGGTTTCTTCCGGCATTGAGGTTAAAATTACCAAAGAAAATACATGGATTGAAGTTCGTGACAGTAAAAAAATTTATATCAGCAAAATCTTAAAAGTCGGCGATACTTATCGCCTTCCTGACACCAAAGGTTTGATATTGTCTTCCGGAAAATATGAAGGTGTAGAAGTCTATATTAATGGCAAATTAACACCGGTAATCAAACCAAATCGCAAGATGCGCATAAGTCTTGATAAATTTTTGAACAAAAACCATTAACCGAAATCTCAAAAGCAAAATCAGCTTTCTTGTAAGGCTGTTTTTGCTTTTAATTTAAATGGAGAATATAATGACAAAACTACAAAGCGTCCGCGGAACATATGATTTATACGGAGAAGCCAAAAGAAAAACCAAACGCGTTACTCGTATTGCGGAAGAAGTTGTCGAAAAATATGGTTTTGAGGAAATTGAAACCCCGATTTTTGAGTTTACAGAAGTTTTTGCCCGCAATCTTGGCGATACCAGCGATATTGTAACTAAAGAAATGTACTGTTTTGAAGATCGCGGCGGCGAGAGTCTGACTTTGCGTCCGGAAGGAACGGCCGGAGCCATCAGAGCCTTTGTGTCTAATGGTTTGCAACAGAATTTGCCCTTAAAAATTTACTATCAAGGGCCAATGTTTCGCTATGAACGCCCCCAAAAAGGCCGCCAGCGCCAGTTTACACAGTTTGGAGTAGAGTTGTTGGGAGCAGAAACTCCGCAAGCCGATGTCGAAATTATTGCCATGGCTTATGAGTTTTTAGAAAAATTGGGCCTCGACGGACAAGTAACCGTTGAAGTAAACTCGCTGGGCGATGACGAGAGCCGTGACGCTTATCGCCAAAAATTGGTAGAATATTTGAATGCCCATTATGATGAACTCTCTGATGACAGCAAAGCCAGATTGGAGCGCAATCCTTTGCGCGTGCTTGATTCTAAAGAAGATTGCGATAAAAATGTTGTTGCCAATGCTCCATTATATGCGGACAGTTTAAATTCTGCCTCGCGAGAGTTCTTTGCAAGTGTACTCTCCGGTTTGGATAGACTGGGCATCAAATATCGGGTTAATAACCGTTTGGTACGCGGACTTGACTATTATACACATACCGTTTTTGAATTGGTTACTGATAAATTAGGCGCACAGGGAACAGTCCTTGCCGGCGGTCGATACAATGGCTTGGTTGAACAAATGGGCGGCGGCAATGTGACCGGTATCGGCTGGGCGTGCGGTGTTGAACGTTTGGCCATGTTGCTGGATAATCTGCCGGAAACCCCACGCCCGATAGTGGTTATTCCCGTTACCGACGAAGTTAATACAGCAGCTTTGGAAATTACTCAAAAATTGCGTTTGAATGGCTTGTACGCAGAGCAAGGATATAGCGGCAATATCAAAAAACGTATGATTAAAGCCAATAAAATAAATGCAAAATTGGCTGTTATCGTCGGTCCTGATGAACTGGCACGCGGCGAAGTTGTCTTGAAAAATCTGGATAACGGTGAACAAAAAAACATAGCTGTTGCAAATATTATGAAGGAAGTAAAATAATGAGCTTTGCAGAAAATTTAGCTAATGTCGTCAATAGATATGATGAAATTTCTTCACTATTGTCAACCCCCGGATTGTCGGCCGAAGAACTTGTTAAAATGAATAAAGAATTGGCAGAACTATCACCGGTGGTTGAAGCAATTCACACCTTTCGCCGTGCTGAAAACAATATGAAAGATGCCGAAGCCATGATGCACGATGAGAGCTTGGATAAAGAAATGCGTGAGATGGCCGAAGCTGAATTTTATGAATTGAAAGATCATCTCCCTGAGCTTGAAAAACAAATTAAAGTTCTGTTGCTTCCCAAAAATGAAGAAGATGAGAAAAACGCCATTCTTGAAGTCAGAGCCGGTACCGGCGGTGACGAAGCCGCATTGTTTGCCGCCGTTTTGTTTGAAATGTATAGACGCTATGCAATTTTGCAAGGCTGGAAATTTGAAACCTTAGACACCAACGAGAACGGTCTTGGCGGATACAAAGAAGCCTCAGCCAGCATTACCGGTAAAGATGTGTTTTCTAAATTGAAATTTGAATCCGGAGCACACCGCGTTCAGCGTGTTCCGGTTACAGAATCACAAGGCAGGGTGCATACTTCAGCGGCAACAGTTGCAGTTTTGCCAGAAATTGAAGAGGTGGATTTTGAGATTAATCCGGCCGATTTGCGTATTGATGTCTATCGCGCTTCCGGAGCCGGTGGACAACATATTAATAAAACCGAATCAGCTGTGCGCATTACCCATATTCCGACCGGAACAGTGGTGCAATGCCAAGACGGCCGTTCACAATTCAAAAACAAAGAACAAGCCATGCGTCAATTGCGCGCCAAATTGTACGATCAACAAAAAACTTCCATCGATTCCGCATACTCAGAACGCCGCAAGTTGCAAGTTGGCAGCGGTGATCGCTCAGAACGTATTCGCACTTATAACTACCCGCAGGGACGTGTTACTGACCATCGCATCAATTTGACGCTATATAAGCTTGAAGAAGTTGTTTCCGGCGATGCATTGGGCGAAATTATTGATGCATTGTTGGCAGAAGATCAGGCACAGCGTTTGGCTGAATTAGAATAATGCTGAATTAGAATAATAAAGAGGTAAAAAATGAAAAAAATTGCAATTATCGGAGCCGAAAATAATGTAGGACGTGAACTATTGGCTTATCTGGCCGATGGCGGATATCAAACTGCTGATGTTACGGCACTGGAATCAAAAGCTGTATTGGGAACTCAGGTCTCTTTCGGAGAAGATGAGGATATCGACGTACACAATCTTGACGAATTTGATTTTAACGGAATTGATATAGCAGTCTTTGCCGGCACAGAAGAAATATCCAAAAAATATGTCGGCAAAGCAATCGCTAAAGGAGCAAAAGTTATTGATTGCAGCGGATGTTTTTTTAGCGATGCCGATGTTCCGATGATTGTCTCCGGAGTTAATGATGAAAAAATTCACGCCGCCAAACGCGGAATAGTCAGCGTTCCATCAGCAACAGTTGCTCAGATTTTGCTTCCTCTGGCCAAAATTGATGAAAAATACGGAATAAAGCGTCTGATCATTTCAACTTATACCTCTACCTCATTCTGTGGCAAAGAAGGTATGGATGAACTGTTTGCCCAAACTCGTAAAATCTTTATGAATGAGAGTCTGGTTGACAATCAAACAGTTTTTGAAAAACAAATTGCGTTTAATGCCATTCCGCAGGTTGGTGATTTTATCGGTGATGAAACCAAATACGAGTGGAGCATTAATGCTGAAGTTAAAAAAGTCATGGGGCATGATATAAAAGTTCATGCCAATTGCGCAATTATTCCGGCATTTGTAGGCAATGCCGCATATGTTAATGTCGAGTGCAATCAAGATGTTGATGTTGCCGATGTTGCTGAATTGATGAAACAAACTCAAGATGTTATTATTTTTGATAAAAAAGTAAAAGGCGGATATGTAACCATGAACGATGTTCAGGGAGAAATTGAGGTCTATGTCAGCCGCCTGCGTCAAGATATATCAATAGACAACGGCTTCAGTTTTTGGTGTGTAGCGGACAATCTTCGTTTTGGAATTGCCGGTAACGCCTATAAAATCGTGCGTAATTTGAGCAAATAAAACTATTAGGGGACTGAAAATGAAAAAATGGGCGTATTTTTTAACAATAGCAATGTCATTATTCTCTGCAGCAGCCAATGCAGAGAATAATCTCAAAGAGGTCGACGCTCGCACATTTGTTGTCAGTTCTATTAGCGGCAACATTGATCATTCAATGATTGGCCGCGAGTTAAACAACGTTGAAGATGCACTGAAAAACGGCAATGTAGACAATCGCACAATTAGCAAATATGTCTCATATCTTGGAACTGCCGGCAATCAGCTTGAAGAAACCCGTAAACAACTTGATACTAACTTAAAAAGCATATACAAACGCTTAGAATCTCTAGGAGAAACTCCTAAAGACGGAGAAGAAGAACTTCCAGTGATTGCGGAAAAGCGCAAAGAGTATAATGAAGAGCTTATTTATCAAAAGGGTAAAATCGCCGAAGTAGACTTGCTTATCAATCGCACCGAAGAATTGACCGCAATGATTTCTACAGCTCGCAAACAAGCGCTTATCGGCAATTTGCTCTTTTATCAAGATCCAATAATTTATCCAAGCAATTTTTGGCGGGCAACCGGAGAATTTGTTACCTTCGGATTTAATATTTTAAAATCACCGATAACTTGGTACGGAGATCTTGACGAAGAAGAACGAACAACTGTAAAATCTCGCATTATTCCGGTCTTATTCATGGTTCTTGTTGCTCTGGGACTAGGAATTTTCCTAAGATTAATGATTATCAAACACTTGGGGTATAAAAAAAATATCACCGGTGTGCCGCCATATTTCACTAGGGTAATTGCCGCATTATTTGTGGCTTGTGCATACGGAATTATCCCTGCGGTTATGATCGGCGGTTTTCTGATTTGGATTACCAGCTCACAGATTTTAACTTCTGGGTTTTTCGGCGTGGTTCTATCCAGCGTATTATTCTATTCATTGTATATATTTTTATCCGATGCAGCAATCCGCGTCGTTTTTGCGCCTTACAATCCCAAATGGCGCCTGATTAAAATGGAAACTGAAAAAGCCAAACATATAACTCATGCCTTTTATTTCAGCTTTTTCTTAATTGGTGTATGCGGAATGCTCCAAAATATCGCTAATGAAGCCAATTCATCGCTCGAACTGCTGTATAGTATTTCGGTTATTTCCACAATTATAAAATCAGTTTGTACATTTTGGGTTATTAAGATGTTTTTCTGGGGCGATGTAATTGCCGATGTTCCGGAAGACGCAGATCGTGAAACCTTAGACAAGGCAGATAACCGCTCCCGACAGGCATTGCGAGTTATATTTATTTCAGGTCTGTTATCGGCGGCCATTATATCTACGGCCTTGTTTGGCTACCCGCGCTTGGCATCATTTGTCATCAATCGTTTCTTGTTCTCGGTTTTAATTGTGGTTATAACACTGGTATTACGCAAAGCTCTGTTTGAACTGCTGCGCCGTTTAATGCTGCTTAGTTTTTGGGTTAAAAAATTACGCATCAGACGCGAACTGCTTGAAAAAATGGATTTTTGGCTCAATGTTACCATCAATCCGGTATTTATCATTTTAGCCCTGTTCGGTATCTTGACTTTGTGGGGCGTATCTACGGATATCTTACTGCAAAGCATGAGAAAGTTATTTTTCGGCTTCAAAATCGGCGGGATAGAAATTTCATTAGTACAAATAATTTTAGGCATTGCCGTCTTTTTTGCCTCATTAACCGTAGTCAAAATGATGCGCAGCAAATTGCTGGATAACATTTTATCTCATTTAGATATTGATGACGGCATCAAACACTCACTTGCTTCCGGCTTTGGGTTTGTAGGATTCGTAATTTCTATTGTTTTAGCCATAACCATAATGGGCGGCGATTTAAGCAACATTGCTTTGGTTGCCGGTGCGTTGTCCGTCGGTATCGGTTTTGGTTTGCAAAACATTGTCAACAATTTTATGTCGGGACTAATTTTGTTGTTTGAACGTCCGGTAAAGGTCGGCGACTGGGTTAAAATTAACGGCGAAGAGGGCAAGATAAAACAAATTAATATCCGTTCAACTGAAATTGAAACCTTTACAAAATCAAGCGTAATTATTCCTAATGCTACGCTGCTATCCACTTC
>CADBMA010000031.1 GCA_902795665.1 uncultured Rhodospirillales bacterium | reverse complement strand
TGCATGCTCCGGATATCATTATCCGCAACGAAAAGAGAATGCTGCAAGAATCGGTTGATGCTTTGTTTGATAATGGTCGTCGTTCACGTGCTATTACCGGTACAAATAAGCGTCCGTTGAAATCTTTGTCTGATATGCTGAAAGGTAAACAAGGTCGTTTCCGTCAGAACTTGCTCGGTAAGCGTGTTGACTATTCTGGTCGTTCGGTGATTACGGTTGGACCGGAATTAAGATTGCAACAATGCGGTTTGCCAAAGAAAATGGCTCTGGAATTGTTTAAGCCTTTCGTTTATGCAAAATTGGAGTTGTATGGACATGCCACAACAATTAAAGCGGCCAAACGCATGGTTGAAAAAGAGCGTCCGGAAGTTTGGGATATTTTGGAAGAGGTGATTAGAGAGCATCCGGTTTTACTGAACCGTGCGCCGACTTTGCACCGTTTGGGTATTCAGGCTTTTGAACCGGTATTGGTTGAAGGTAAAGCTATTCACCTGCACCCACTGGTTTGTACTGCGTTCAACGCTGACTTTGACGGTGACCAAATGGCTGTTCACGTACCGTTGTCCGTTGAAGCTCAGTTGGAAGCTCGTGTTTTGATGATGTCAACAAACAACGTTTTGTCACCGGCTTCAGGTAAACCGATTATTGTTCCGACACAAGATATGGTATTGGGTATTTATTACCTGACCTATGATGCTGATGGTCTTAAAGGAGAAGGTTCTGTTTTTGCTGATTATAACGAAGTTTTGTTGGCGCTTGATTCTAAATATATTGATTTGCATAGCAAAATTAAATGCCGCATGCAATATATTGATGAAAACGGCGACAGCAAGCAAGGATTGGTTGAAACAACAGCAGGCCGTCTGATGGTTGCTGAAATTTTGCCACAGAACCAAAACGTTCCGTTTGCATTGGTTAACCGATTGGTTAAGAAAAAGGAAATCGGAGAGATTATTGATATTATCTATCGTCACTGCGGACAAAAAGAAACCGTTATGTTTGTTGACCGTTTGATGACACTCGGTTTCCAAAATGCTTGCAAGGCCGGTATTTCTTTTGGTAAAGATGATTTGGTTATTCCGGAAGCCAAAAAAGATTTGGTGGCCGAAACTGAAAAACAGGTCAAAGAGTTTGAACAACAGTACCAAAATGGTTTGATTACCAAAGGTGAAAAATATAATAAGGTAATCGATATCTGGGCTGCTTGTACAGATAAAGTGGCTGATGAAATGATGAAAAATATTTCTAAAGCTGAGAACGGCTATTTGAACTCGGTATATATGATGGCTCACTCCGGCGCTCGCGGTTCTGCTGCACAAATGCGCCAAGTTGCCGGTATGCGTGGTTTGATGGCAAAACCGTCAGGCGAGATTATTGAACAACCGATTATTTCAAACTTTAAAGAAGGTTTGACGGTGTTGGAATATTTTAACTCAACTCACGGTGCACGTAAAGGTTTGGCCGATACTGCGTTGAAAACGGCTAACTCTGGTTATTTGACTCGTCGTTTGGTTGACGTTGCTCAAGATGTGGTTGTAACCGAGCAAGATTGCGGAACTGATCGTGGTATTATTGTTCGTCCGGTTGTTGACGGCGGTAATGTAATTGTTTCGATTGGGGAACGCATTTTGGGTCGTACAATTTTGGAAGATATTGTTCATCCGGAAAGCGGAGAAGTTTTGGTTAAGAAAGGAAAACTGATTGACGAAAACGACGTTGATGTGGTTGAAAAGGCCGGTGTTGAACAAGTGAAAATTCGTTCAGTTTTGACTTGTGAATGCGAACATGGCGTTTGCGCTGCTTGTTACGGACGTGATTTGGCCAGAGGTACTCCGGTTAATATCGGTGAGGCTGTCGGTGTTATTGCAGCTCAATCAATTGGTGAACCAGGTACACAGCTGACTATGAGAACCTTCCACATCGGTGGTGCGGCTTCTAAATCGGCTGAACAATCATCAGTTGAAGTGCCGTTTGCCGGAGAACTCAAGCTTGAAAACGGATATACAATTACGAATGCAGAGGGCGTAGGTATTGTACTCGCACGTAACTGTGAAATTGTAATTGTTGATGGTAACGGACGTGAAAAATCGCGTCATAAAGTTCCTTATGGTACAAGAATTTTGGCCAAAGAAGGAGCAAAGGTTAAGAAAGGTCAGAAAGTAGCCGAGTGGGATCCGTTTACGGTTCCGGTAATTACTGAAAAAGCCGGTAAAGTTGAATGGATTGACCTTATCAACAATATCTCTTTGGAGGAACGTGTTGATGAAACAACAGGTGTTGTTGATAATGTGGTTATTGATTGGCACTCCGGAGCAAGTTCTGCAAACCTGAAACCAAGCATTACCTTGAAAGACAAAAAAGGCAAACCGGTGACATTTGATAATGGTAAAGATGTTCGTTATTATCTGTCAGTCGGTGCTATTTTGACCGTTGAAAACGGCGCAGAAGTCAATGTTGGTGATGTTGTGGCAAGAATTCCGAGAGAAAGCTCAAAGACCAAGGATATTACCGGCGGTTTGCCGCGCGTTGCTGAGTTGTTTGAGGCTCGCCATCCTAAGGATCAGGCAATTATATCTGATATTGACGGTGTGGTAGAATTTGGAAAAGATTATAAGGCTAAACAGCGTATCACTGTTGTTCCGCAAAAAGGTGATGCTGTTGAATATCTTGTTCCGAAGGGACGCCACTTAGCAGTTCAGGAAGGTGATATTGTTAAGAAGGGTGATATGCTGGTTGAAGGAACACCAGCTCCACACGATATTTTGCGCGTTTTGGGTGTTGAAAAATTGGCTGAATATTTGGTCAAAGAAGTTCAAGACGTATATCGTTTGCAAGGTGTGAAGATTAATGATAAGCATATCGAAGTCATTGTTTCACAAATGCTGCGCAAAGTAGAGATCACTGTTCCGAATGATACAACGTTCTTGGTTGGCGAACAAGTTGATCGTGATATCTTTGAAACAGAAAACAATAAGGTTATTGCCGAAGGTGGAGTTCCTGCCCAAGCTGATCCTATATTGTTGGGTATTACAAAGGCTTCATTGCAGACAAAATCATTTATCTCTGCAGCATCATTCCAAGAAACTACTCGTGTTCTTACGGAAGCAGCAGTTGAGGGTAAAGTTGATAAGCTGACAGGCTTGAAAGAAAACGTTATCGTCGGTCGTTTAATTCCGGCTGGTACCGGTACGGTTTTGAGAGCTTTGAAACGTGTAGCCGCTCAGAATGATAAGGAAATTCTGGCGCTGCGTGAAGAAGCAGCTCAAGCAAAGCTTGAAGTGAAAAATGAAGCTTCAACCGAAGAAGCAGAATCAGCTGAATAAATAGGTTGATTATACTAAAGACACCCCTCAGTTGTTCTGAGGGGTGTCTTTTGCACAAAAGAACCCCCAGTTTAACTGGGGGTTCTTTTCGAAGAATACATAAATTTTATTAGATGTTTATCTAGGTCAAGTTACAGCAGCTTGATGTTTCCGGCAACAATTCTATCGCGCTCGGTCATTGTTTCGTAGCTGACCTTATCTCCTTCATTTAATGTGCGCAGCCCAGCTTCTTTGACTGCGGTGATGTGAACAAATACGTCTTTTTCTCCTTCATCGGGAGTGATAAAACCGTAACCTTTTCTTTTGTTAAACCATTTTACTGTTCCTGCTGCCATAATTTTAATCCTTTTTACAAACAGGTTAATATTAAATATGATATTTTTATCATACATGACAAGCCTATTCCTTTTTTGCAATCTTGGCAAGAGCTTTTTGTGAAGCAGTCTTGATAATTGGCGCAAGCTGCATATATATTTTAGGAAATGTAACATTTAGGAGATGAAAAAATGAATAAGAACCTTTTAATAATTGGGGCTATAACGTTTATTGCAATTACCGGAAACGTTTGGGCCGGCGGGCATTATAATTGGCTTGAAAAGGAAAACGCTGAAATTCAAGAAGACTATAGCGAAGCGGTATCAAAAATTAATCATTCTTCGTTTTCGCAATCGCAAAAGGATATTTTGATGCAGCAGGCAAATGATAATAAAGCGCTGGCTTTATCGCAAGCACAAGCTAAGAATGATCAGCTGCAGAAAAATAGAGAAGCTCGCAAAGCTTTTACTGATGGAGACGGATATTTTGCAGATAAGAAAGCGCGCAAAGTTTTTAAGGAAATAGACGATATTTTATAGTAGACAAGTAACTGTTATAATGCTACTTTTAGTCCGCAGTCTGCAATATGGGATTGCGGACTTTTCGTTACGTTATGAAAAAAAGGAATAAACAAATGACTTTGAAAAATTTGAGAAAAGATAATTATCCGGAATGGTATCAAAATGTGGTGGCAGAAGCTGAAATGGCTGAAAATTCTGCCTCTCCGGGGTGTATGGTAATAAAGTCGTGGGGATATGGTATGTGGGAACGTATCCGCGATATTTTTGATGAAAAATTTAAGGAAACCGGACATGAAAATTATTATTTTCCGATGTTTATTCCGTTGTCGTTCTTTCAAAAAGAGGCAGACCATGTTGAGGGATTTGCCAAAGAAATGGCGGTGGTTACGCATTCGCGTTTGGAAAATAAAGACGGCAAGTTAAAACCTGCATCTCCGTTAGATGAGCCGTTAATTGTGCGTCCGACTTCAGAGACGATTATTGCTGACAGTTTTTCAAAGTGGATAAAGTCGTATCGTGATTTGCCGGTGTTGGTTAATCAGTGGGCCAATGTAGTGCGTTGGGAAATGCGTCCGCGCCTGTTTTTGCGTACACGTGAATTTTTGTGGCAAGAAGGGCATACCGCTCACTCAACAGCCCAAGAGGCCGAAGAAGAAACCTTACGGATGCTTGAAGTTTATCGTGAAGTGGTGGAAGATTATTTGGCGATGCCGGTTTTGGTCGGACGCAAACCGGAGCATGAGAAATTTCCAGGCGCAATAGATACTTATTGCATTGAAGCAATGATGCAGGATGGCAAAGCTTTGCAAGCCGGAACGTCGCACTTTTTGGGACAGAATTTTGCAAAATCGGCCAATATTTCGTTTGTCAATAAAAACAATCAGCCGGAATATGCTTATACAACTTCTTGGGGAGTTTCAACGAGACTTATCGGCGGTTTGATTATGAATCATGCTGATGATGAGGGTATGGTTGTGCCGCCTGCAGTTGCTCCGTATCAGGTGGTGATTATTCCGTTGATTAAAAAAGAAGAAGATCGAGCCGCAATTATTGCGTATGTTGAAAACTTGCGTAATGAACTTAAAGGTAAAATGCCGCTGGGAGATAAGATACGCGTTAAAATTGATTTGCGTGATAAAAAACCGGTTGATAAGTTTTGGGATTGGAGCAAAAAAGGCGCTCCGGTTATTGTTGAGGTTGGTATGCGTGATATTGAGGGTGGCAATCTGATGGTGCGCGAACGCCTCAAAATCAATACGCCGGAAGGTAAGGAAATTGTAGCTAAAGAAGTTTTTGTATCAACGATAGAAGAACGTTTGGCGACAATTCAAAAACAAATATTTGAGCGTGCCAAAAGCCGTTTGGAGCAGAATATTCGTACTGATATTAAGACCAAAGAACAATTTGCCGAATATTTTTCTAACAGCAACGAATGGATTGAAGACGGCAAGGTCGGAAAAGTTGGTTTTGTTCGCGGTAAATGGTGCGGCGATCCGCAGACGGAAGAAATTTTGAAGTCGATGAAAATCACCATTCGCTGCATTCCGTTTGACCAAAGCAACAGCGAGGGCGAGTGCCTGTTGACCGGAAAGCCGGCAACTATGGACGTGATATATTCCCGTTGCTATTAATTTTGCGGAATAAATATAACAATATCGACTCTTTTGAGGTTGTGCACAGCGGATTTTCCACTCGTGATGAGCTGGAATATCTATAACCGAAAATTTAAATAATTCCCATTTTTTGTGCGGTTATTACCGCTTGTGTGCGGTTGGTGGCACCGACAGAACGTAACAATGCATTTATGTGTAGTTTTACGGTTGCTTCTGATACGCCGATTTCATAGGCAATTTGCTTATTTGACATTCCTTGGGCAACCAAATTCAGAACCTGACTTTGCCGTGCAGTTAAATTTTTGCTGCCGTTTATATCGCCAGTTTCTGTACTTTTGCTTAGTGCGGCTGGCGGAATATATGTTCCGCCTTCCAAAATCAATTTGAGGGCGTTTTGAATGACTTTGCTTTCTGAGCGCTTGCTAATATATCCGCTTATGCCTTTTTCGAGAGAAACACGGATATTGCGAGGATTTTCCGATGCAGAAATAATGACTAATTTAGCGCTGCCAATAACAGATTTTAACTCGTTGATGGCCTGTTCCCATGATGAAATGTGGTGCATTTCAAGATCGACAATTATCATGTCAAAACGAGTGTCGTTTTTTATAATTCTCAAAGCTTGATCATATCCTGATGTTTGAACAACAACTGCGGTGCTGTCAAGTTCTTCAATTAATTTGCTCAAAGCATCGCGAAATAAAGCATGATCATCGGCAATTAAAATTTTCATAAATCCTCCTTTAAACCGTATTTAGACGGTAAATCTGGGAGAGATTTAATCATTGTCGTTAAAATTTAAAGTGGCTAAAAGGTTATTTTAATACTTTATATTCAATGCCGGCTTCATGAAACATTTGTTCAGAATAGCTTAATTTATCACGCCATGTTCCACTGGGAGTGTTGTTATCGAGTTTTAGTTCGTTGGTAACCACCATTTTGATTCCGGCCTGAATGATGGCGCGAGCGCAGTCAGTGCAAGGCGGATGTGTGGCGTATAGTACACAACCTTTCAAACAGGTTCCGGTCAAGCAAGCATTATAGATAGCATTGCGTTCGGCGTGCTCAAAAAAATCATATTTAGTTGGGCGCTCCATGCGCTCTGGGATATTGTCGTCAACCCCTCGCACCAAACCATTGTATCCTGTGGCGCGAATTTCTCGATTCGGTCCGACAACAACGGCTCCGGTTTTGGTGCTGGTGTCTTTTGACCATGTGGCAATCAGTTTTGCCACTTCCATAAAACGATAATGCCATTTATCAGAAAACATTTTAACCTCCGCTATACATTTTTGAGAGTAATTTTATACATATATTACGTTTTCAGCAAATATTTTTTGCAAAGTTTAAGCATATAATCAAGCGAACTATTGACAAATGACTTAAAATGAGCGACTGATATGAGAGTTTGATAATTTTATAAGGAGAAAGAAATGAGTGCTATTGTAGATATTCACGCTCGTGAAATTTTGGATTCTCGCGGCAATCCGACTGTTGAAGCAGAAGTTGTATTACAGTCCGGTGCTTTTGGGCGTGCAGCGGTTCCGAGCGGGGCGTCTACCGGAGTTCATGAAGCAGTTGAACTTCGTGATGGTAACAAAAAACGTTTTGGCGGCAAAGGTGTTTTGAAGGCTGTTGAAAATGTAAATGATAAAATTTATGATGCCTTGGCCGGTTTGGAAGCCGAAGATCAAATTGCCATTGACCAAACAATGATTGATTTGGACGGTACTGAAAATAAAGGAAAACTTGGTGCCAATGCTATATTGGCAGTTTCTCTGGCGGTTGCTAAAGCACAAGCCGAAGAAACAGATTTGCCTTTGTATCGTTATTTGGGCGGTACGATGGCTCGTACTCTTCCGGTTCCGATGATGAATATTGTAAATGGCGGTCAGCACGCCGATAACCCGATTGATATTCAAGAATTTATGATTATGCCGGTGGGTGCAGATTCTGTTAAAGAAGCCATTCGTTGGGGCGCAGAGATTTTTCATACTTTGAAGAAAAATCTGAAAGCGGCCGGACATAATACTAACGTTGGCGATGAGGGTGGTTTTGCTCCAAATTTGAAATCGGCAGAAGAAGCTTTGAGTTTTATTGTTCAGTCAATTAAAGACGCCGGATATACTCCGGGCGAAGATGTTGTTTTGGCTCTTGATGCCGCATCTTCTGAATTTTATAAAGACGGAAAATATGTAATGACCGGTGAAGGCAAAACCATGACCAACAAAGAAATGGTTGAATATTACAAAGATTTGTGCAACCGTTTCCCGATTTTCTCAATTGAAGATGGTATGGCAGAAGATGATTGGGAAGGCTGGAAAATGTTGACCGATGAGTTGGGTGATAAAATTCAGCTGGTTGGTGATGATTTGTTCGTTACCAACCCAAAACGCTTGCAGATGGGCTTGGACAAAGGTGTTGCTAATTCTATTTTGGTTAAGGTAAATCAGATTGGTACACTGAGTGAGACTTTGAAAGCTGTTGATTTGGCTCAACGCAACAAATATACCGCTGTTTTATCACATCGCTCCGGTGAAACCGAAGATTCGACCATTGCCGATATTGCGGTTGCTACCAATTGCGGTCAGATTAAGACCGGTTCAATGTCTCGTTCAGATCGTATGGCTAAATACAATCAACTGATTCGCATTGAAGAAGAATTGGGTGATGTTGCAGTTTATGCCGGTAAATCAATTTTGAAAAAATAATTTTTTCAATGTTATATTTCACAAAGACGCACTGTTGAGGTACAGTGCGTCTTTTTTATAATTTGTAAATTACTCATCAAGCAAATTTTTTATCTTAGGTTCCGGCTGTTTTTTAATTCTTGACAGTATGTCCGTATAATGTTTTATTTTTTTATATTCAAAATATTTAAGGATATTCTCAAATGAAACTTCTTCATACCAGACGTTTTTTACCATTAATGATAACTCAGTTTTTCGGAGCGCTTAATGACAATCTGTTTAAAAACGCGTTATTGATTTTGGTTACGTTAAAGATGACGGAACAATCAGATGTTTTATCTAATATTATAGCCGGATTATTTATTTTGCCGTTTTTTTTATTTTCGGCTACGGCAGGGGAATTTGCGGATAAATATTCTCGCAATATTATTGCACGTATTCTTAAAATTACGGAATTGATTTTAATGTTGGGAGTTGCGGCAGCTTGGTACTGTAATAGCCTGCCTTTGTTGGTGTTTATTTTAGCGATGATGGGAGTGCAATCATCTTTTTTTGGACCGGTAAAATATTCGTTGCTGCCTCAACATCTAAAATCCGAAGAACTTATTACAGGTAACGCGTACATTGAGAGTACGACGTATATGGCCATTTTGTTAGGTTTGGTATTGGGGACATTGTTGCCAACCGGCTGGACAATTGTATTGCTTGTATTTCTGGCTTGCGTCGGATTGGTTGCCTCATGGTTTATTCCTAATGCTCCGGCGCCAAGGCCAAATTTGAGGATAAGAAAAAATATTTTGGGAGCGACATATAAAAACTTTTGTTTTTTACGCAAGCATAAGGTAGTTTGGCGAAGCATTCTTGGAGCTACTTGGTTTTGGATTATTGGAGCATTGGTTGCAGTTCAAATTTATCCGATTTGCGGGCAAATTCTTAATACTTCAGAAGGTGTAATTACGTTTTTCTTAGTTTTGTTTTCCGTGGGGGTGGCTGCAGGGTCATATGTTTGTAATCGTATTTTAAAGGGGTTTATTCATGTTACATATGTTCCGATAAGTGCTGTTGGAATGGCGTTTTGTCTTTATTGTATTTATTTTTTGACAGACAAATATCCAACTCCGGAGCAAATTGTTTATTTTAAAGATTTTTTCAGGCAACCGCACGCCTTAGGTTTGAGTGTCAGTCTTTTTATGCTGGCTTTTTTCGGTGGTTTGTACATTATACCGCTTAATGCGCTGATGCAGTCGAAGGCTCCTAAATCGTTTGTGGCTACGGTAATTGCCGGCAATAATATTCTTAATGCTTTTGGTATGACAGCTATAGCAATTTTTGCGGCGGTGTTTTTATCTTTTGGATTTGGCTTGCCGCATTTGTTTTTGACGATGTCGGTTATTAGCGCTTTTGTTGCTATTTGTATATGCAAACTCTTGCCGGAAGCTTTGCCTCGTTCGGTGGTACAGAGTATTTTGAATTTTCTGTTTGGATGCCGAATCGAGGGAATTTCTAATTTTCGAAAAGCCGGAAAGCGGGTTTTGATAGTTGCCAATCATGTTTCGCTACTTGATGGAATATTGATAGCAGCGTTTATGCCGGAGCGCATAACCTTTGCAATAAACACAGAATGGACGAAGAAATGGTTTATGCCGGTAGCCAGACTTTTGGTAGATTTTTATCCGATTGACTCACGCAATCCTTTATCAGTGCGTAAGCTGATTGATGAACTGAAAAAAAATAAAAAAATAATGATTTTTCCAGAAGGCAGAATTACGGTAACCGGATCAATAATGAAAATTTATGAGGGAGCCGGTGTTATTGCTCAAAAAGCCGGAGCCAAAATTTTACCGGTGCGGATTAATGGAGCGCAATATTCAAAATTCTCATATTTGAAAAGGAAGATACGCACACGCTATTTTCCCGAAATCAGCATGAATATTCTTGAACCATGTAAATTTATAATTGCCGAGAATATATCGCGCCGTGATTATCGTAAAATGGTTGCGCAAAAAATGTACGATGTAATGGTAAACATGGTATATAAGACCTCGGAAATTGATAAAAATATTTTTGATTCGTTGCTAGATGCTCAGCATATTTTTGGAAAGCAACATATTATTGCCGAAGATATAAACCGCAAGCCGCAAAGCTACAAATCGTTCATATTTAAAAGCTATGTGCTTGGAACGGCTTATAAAAAAACGTTTGCAAAAGATGAAAAAGTTGGAATTATGTTGCCGAATGTTTTGGCGAATGTGGTAAGTTTTTTTGCTTTGCAGTATGCGGATAAAATTCCGACAATGCTTAATTTTACACTTGGTGTTACCCCTTTTTTATCGGCAATAAAAGCAGTTGAATTGCGTTCGGTTGTTACGTCGCGAGCTTTTATAGAACAAGCAAAATTGCAAAAAATTGAGCAAGCTATGCTCAATGCCGGAATAAAGTTAATTTATCTGGAGGAATTTGCGTCGCAAATCAGCCTGATTTCTAAGCTTGTTGCGATTAAAAACTATTTGCTCAAGCGTCGTCCGACAAAAACAGCAGATGAGACGGCGGTTATTTTGTTTACATCAGGTTCAGAAGGCTCTCCCAAGGCGGTTCTGTTATCACATCGCAATTTGCAGTCCAATCGTTATCAGATTGCGAGTATAATTCCTTTTAATTCAACGGATTCGCTGTTTAATGCACTGCCTATGTTTCACTCTTTTGGGTTGAGTGTAGCAACGGTGTTGCCGATATTGTTTGGCGTTAAAGTTTTCTTATATCCGTCGCCTTTGCATTACCGCATTGTTCCCGAATTGTGCTATGATACAGTATCAACAGCCATTCTTGGTACGGATACATTTTTTGCCGGATATGGCAAAATGGCCAATCCGTATGACTTTTTTTCGCTTAAATATGCGATAATCGGTGGTGAGAAGTTGAAAAAAACTACGGCAGATTTATGGATGAAAAAATTCGGAGTTAGAATTTTGGAAGGGTATGGTGCTACCGAAAC
Organism: uncultured Rhodospirillales bacterium; assembly: GCA_902795665.1. Taxonomy (GTDB): domain Bacteria; phylum Pseudomonadota; class Alphaproteobacteria; order RF32; family CAG-239; genus JAFUYI01. The sequence goes on along the minus strand of CADBMA010000031.1, from coordinate 7,677 downwards.
CTCGCCGGTATTGAGTATTAATACTCCAATGCATTATAAAGAAGACTCCGTAGGCAGACTTATTCCGGGAGTGGAGAGCAAAATTGAACCAATTACAGGTGTTGATAAAGGCGGACGTTTGCTAGTCAAGGGTGACAATATTATGCAGGGTTATATGAAAGAAGACAGGCCGAATGTGTTGCAACCACTTAAAGATGGTTGGTATGATACCGGAGATATTGTGTCCATTGATGAAATGGGGTATTTAACCATTTTAGGACGAGCAAAGCGATTCGCTAAAATCGGCGGTGAAATGGTTTCGTTGACTGCGGTGGAACAGATTTTGGATAAGCTTTATCCGCAAACTATACAAGGTATTTTGACTGCTCCGGATGAGAAAAAAGGCGAACAACTTATTCTGGTTACGAATAATGAAAATGCAGATATTAAGAATATTCGTGAACATTTTAGGGAGGAAGGTTTGAGCGAACTTTGGATGCCGAAAAAAGTTGTTTATTTGGCAAAGCCGCCGGTTTTAGCGAGTGGTAAGTTTGATTATGTTGCGGCAAAGGAAATGCTGCAGTCATTGTAATTATTTGGTATAAGAATATTAAAAAACCGCTCAAGAATGAGCGGTTTTTTATTGAAAAAGCAGAAAACTACTCTTTATTGTAGTTGTTTTCTTGTCTTTTAGCTTCGTCTTCAGTGCGAGCAACGTTAACCAAAATTTCCTGACTAACTTCAGGGTGCAGGTTAATGCTAATTTTGTAAACACCTAAATCTTTAATCGGGCGTTCCAAAGCAATGAAACGGCGCTCGATATTTTTGCCAGCCTCTTTGATGGCAGCAGCAATATCACGAATGCTAACAGAGCCGTATAATTGACCGGTTTCTGCAGCTTGACGAATCAGTACAATCTTAAATCCTTGCAGGTCAGCAGCCTGAGCGGTTGCATTGTCAAACAAGGCTTTATTGTGAGCCTCTAGTTCAGCTTTTTGCTTTTCGTATACAGCCAAATTGGCTTCAGTTGCACGAAGAGCTTTTTTGGTTGGGAGCAAGTAGTTGCGAGCGTATCCGTTCTTAACGGTAACTTTTTCGCCCATTCTGCCCAATTTGTTAACGTGTTCCAAAAGAATTACTTCCATCTCTTTTCTCCTTAATCAGCGACGAAAGGAAGCAATGCAATATAGCGAGCGCGTTTGATGGCGCGAGCTAATTCTCTTTGCTTCTTTGCCGAAACGTTAGTAATACGACTTGGAATGATTTTGCCTTTTTCAGAGATGTAACGGCTCAAGAGTTTTACGTCTTTGTAATCAATAACCATTGCGTCTTCGCCTGAAAACGGGCAACCTTTTTTCTTTTTAAAGAAATTTTGTTTATTCGTCATGTCTATTACTCCGCTTCTTCAACAGGTTCTTTGTCTTCAGAAGATGCAAGTCCTTCACAGAACTCATCAACTTTTAAAGTCATATAACGAATGATGTCTTCGTTGAAGCGCATAACACGCTCATATTCAGCAATGGCAGCAGCCGGAGCTGAAATGTTCATCAAAACATAATGACCTTTGCGATTTTTCTTAATGCGATAAGCCAAGGTCTTGAGACCCCAGTTATCAACTCTTACAACCTCGCCACCTTCTTTTTTAATAACGTCAGAAAGCTCTGAAACAATGTTATTTACTTGAGAAGCGCCGAGATCCTGACGTGCAATCAGCACGCTTTCATATTTTTGCATTATATAAACTCCTTATGGATTCTCAACAAAACCCTTGTTTCCAAGGGAACTCAATGTATAGCCGGCTTTGTGTCCGGCAAGGTACGCAGCCTAATATACCTTAAAAGTTTATTTTGGCAAGCTTTTTTTATTAAAAATGAATTAATTATTGCAAATCAAAGCAAAAGACTTTATTATTCGCTAAAATAATTCCGTGAGGTTAAGTGAAATGAGAACTAATTTGGTGTTTTGGTTATTTGTAATGATAGCGTTTATTTCAGGCTGTGCTTCTGAGCAGATGATAGATTGTGAAGCTGAGGCGGAAGTTATAGTTTTGGCGGATAAACCTCAAAATGTTCAGTCGGTGATTTTTTTAGTAAATCAAAATACCGGCGATTTGGCTTGTTGTCGCGATACAGCTAATGCTACGGCCGAGGAATGTGCCCGTGCTTTAGAAAAAGACTGTTTTAAACGTGTTAAAGATATACCATACGGAACAGCAAAATATGATATTCTGACAACCGGTAGTTATCCCACACGTCGTTGGCGAGATAATGAACCGAATCCAAGGTGGTAAATGCTATCCAGAGTCCACACAGTTGCCTTTAATGGGCTGGAAATTATAGATGTTGAACTGCAAGTTCAAATTTCTTCCGGTATGCCGAATTTTACAATTGTGGGGCTTCCGGATAAAACAATTGCAGAAAGCCGCGAACGAATCCGTGCAGCCTTTTTTTCAATAGGGATAAAGTTGCCTCCAAGCAGAATTACGGTAAATTTAACACCTGCAGATATATTAAAAGAAGGATCGCACTATGATCTTCCTCTGGCTTTGGGGATTATGTGCGGAATGGGAATTATTTCTCAGGAGAAACTCTCGCGTTATATTGTGGTTGGAGAAGTGGGGCTTGATGGCGCAATAATCAATGTCAACGGAGTGCTACCTGCAGCAATAAAAGCTGCCTCAGAGCGAATCGGTATTATTTGTCCGCACGGACAAGGAGGAGAGGCAGCGTGGTCAGGATGCAAAGAAATTGTATCAGCAAGAAATTTGGAAGAGGTGTTAGGTTTTTTTCAAGGAAAATTGCAAATTGAGGCTCCGCAGGCTGAAATTTTGGATGTTGAAGAGAATCGGCTGGATATGCGTGATGTAAAAGGGCAGGAAACAGCAAAAAGAGCTTTAGAAATTGCTGCTGCCGGTGGACATAATGTAATTATGGTTGGGCCGCCGGGATCCGGAAAATCTATGTTGGCGGCACGGTTGCCTACAATTTTGCCGCTTATGAGCAGAGAAGAGGCGATTGAGACAAATATGATAGCGTCTATTGCCGGTGAACTGAGCGGATCGTGTCTTAATTTTGAGAGGCCGTTTCGTTCTCCGCACCATAGTGCATCGACTCCGGCATTGGTAGGAGGAGGGCGTCCGGCGAGACCGGGTGAGATATCGTTGGCCAGTAACGGGGTTTTGTTTTTGGATGAGTTGCCGGAATTTGCGCGTTCAACACTTGAGGCCTTGCGTCAGCCACTGGAAACAGGAATGATTAATATATCAAGAGTTAATTCTCATGTTCAATTTCCGGCTAAAATTCAATTGATTGCAGCGATGAACCCGTGCCGTTGCGGTTATTTGGGGGTGCAAGGGCGTGAATGTACCAGAGCTCCTCGGTGCGCACAAGAGTATCAAGCAAAAATATCCGGACCATTGCTGGATAGAATCGATATACAAATAGAAGTGCCGGCTGTGAGTCCTTGGGATATGGCCGCGACTCCGGATGGAGAGTATAGTTCAGATATACGTAAACGCGTTGTTGCGGCAAGAAAAATACAGCGTGAGCGTTTTGATAAATTTGGCCGCAGTGATTTGCGAGTGAATGCAGAGCTGAGCGCGGATATGCTTGAACAAGCGGCGGTTATGGATGATGATGCAAAAGAGTTGTTGATAACTTACGCAAATCGTGTCAAACTTTCGGCTAGAGGTTATAATCGTACATTGAAGTTAGCAAGAACAATTGCGGACTTGCAAAATGAAATAAAATTGCATAGAATACACATTGCTGAGGCTCTGTCCTTGCGCTGGAAAGTGCCTGACTATAAAATTTAGGAGATGACAAATAATGTTTAAAAATATATCAAAAGTTTTGTTTTCGGCTATTGCGATAGGTGTGTTAGCTACATCTTATTCGCTTGCTGACTGCGGATGTCAAGATAATGCGGTTAATTATGGATATCCGGTTTCTCAGTCCGATGTTATGCGTGCGGAAGTAAAAAACTATGACTGTTCAGCACCTGTCCCAACACTTGCTCCGGTTTATGTTGAGCAACCGGTAATGGTTGTTAGTCAGCAGCCTGTGCAGCCAGTGAGAAAGGTACGTCACTCTCCAGCCAGTGTTGATTTTGTTGCATATGTTGACAACAATAATGAAAATAACTTGCGTCCATTGAGCCGCGCGGAAATTGACCGTCGCAGCAAAATTGTGACAACACAAGAAAATCGTCGAGTCGTTACGCGTTCGCAAAAAACAGTATCTGAACCTGAATTTTTGATGTCATCTCGTTCGGAGCGTCAGAAGGCCTTTGCCGGTGAAGAAAAAACTTGCCGTGACGGCAGTATTTTTGGTGGACGTCCTTGCAAGTCAGCCACGAAAGATGGTAGTATTTTTGGTGGTGGTCCATGTGTGAGCTGCAGTAAAAATGGTAGCATATTTGGCGGTGGTTCGTGCGTGAACTGCAGTAAAAACGGTAGTATTTTTGGCGGTGGTTCTTGCAAAAATTGCAGCAAAAACGGCAGTATTTTAGGCGGCGGTTCTTGCAAAAATTGCAGCAAAAACGGTAGCATTTTAGGTGGCGGTTCTTGCAAAAATTGCAAAAAACCATGTCAAGCTAAGCAGTCTTGCCCGTGCCAAGCAAATAAACCTTGTCAGACTGTAAAACCTTGTCAGACATGTTCTCAGCCATGTTTGCAACCGACTCCCAAGCCGGAATGTGTCAAAAAGTACGAGGTTCAGGAAGCAGTGCGGAAATGTGAAGATTTTGCTCCTTTCAGTATGGAATGGGTTGATTTTCGTATAAATCGTGACGGTGATTCCAAAACATATTCTCGTAATTTGGGTAACTATAAATTCCGCATTTTTGGATGCCGTCGTAATGCTAAGAATACTATCTTGAACGAAGGTCGTATTGTTGAAAAGGATATGAACTTCAATGAAATCTTTACCGATATGGTATCTGATTGTTACAAGGTGGTTAGTACACAGCAATGTATTGATGAAAATACAATTCTTCCTGAATATGTATTGACTGCGGAGATAACAGATTATTTTATGAATGTCTGCGACCAATATAATTGGGACGATGCTCGGATGGAAAATAGTCGTAACGGGTCTTCTGAGATTACGGTTACTTGGAGACTGATGGATGCCAGCAAAACAAATGTTTTGTGGAAGGGAGAATCAAAAGGATATGCCGAGCTTGAAGAAGGCGATTATAATGGTGAAATGGTCTTGATACAACGCGCCTTTGCCGATGCAGCAGATAATCTTCAATACTTGCCTGGATTTGAAGAACAATTATCAGTTCGAGTAAGTCCTGAAGAGATGGAACGTCAAAGAAAAATTTTGATGGAAATTCAGAAGGCAAGCGGTATCTGCGATGTTAAAATTGTTGAGGATTCCGGTTCTGTTTCAAGCGGTTTTGGAATTGCAGATACTTGGGTTGAAGTTAAAGAAGTGCCGGCACCTAAACCAGAGCCGATTGTTGAGATACAAACTCCGGAAGTAGAAGTGCCTATTGTAACTCCTGCACCCGAGCCCGTTGTTGCATCAGCAATTTATGAGGCTGACAAGCTTTGTATTGTTGAGCGTGTAGATTATGAAGATTTGACTGATGAAGGCGGATGCAAGGTTAAGGATTCGTTGGTTCTGGTTACCAACGGTCGTGGAGAGAACGGAGTTGGTTTGCTGGTTTCTGAACAGTTTGTTGTTACCTCTGCAAAATTTATCGATCGTAGTAACAACTTATATACAGTAAAGACAACTAATGGAAAAACTATTGAAGCGAAGGCTTTCCGTGTAAATCCGCGTCGAAATACTGCTTTGCTGGTTCTGAGTGAGGCTGCTGATTATACTCCGTTAGCATTGGCTATGGACTTGCCTCCGGTGGCAAAAGGAAAATATGTTTCGATGGGAAGAAATGTATTTGAAGCCGGACAAAACTATGCAGGTGATGCCGTTCAAGTCAGCAGTTATCGTTATACTGAAGATGGCATAGCCGAAATTATGACGACGGCATTTGCTCAAGATGTGGTAGCAGGTAGCATATTGGTTGATGAAAAATGCCGTGTTGCCGGCTTGTCTCATCGTGGTGACAAAGATTTGTTCTTGCCGATTGAAACAACAATACGTAGTCTTGGTGTTGAGATTTGCGGCAAGGCATTTCCTGAAGTTAAGCCAAAGCCAAAAGTCTGGCGTAAACCGGTGGCTGCCTATATAGATAATCCTGAGGCTAAAGCTCCGGAAGCAATGCCGCAGAAAACCAGAAAATAAAAAAAATAAAAGCTCCCGATTTAATCGGGAGCTTTTTGCTTGAGGAAAAACAAATTGTATATAGAAAACCCCCGATCAAATCGGGGGTATCTTTTTTTGAGGATTGTAACTATTAACCCTGACAAGCTTTGTACTTGGGGTTCTTTTTATTGATGATGAAAATACGACCTTTACGGCGAACAATTTTGCAGTCTTTGTCGCGATTTTTCTTTGATTTTAACGAACTAAACAATTTCATAACACATTTCCTTTACACAATGTTTTGCTGCAACTTATGCTAAAACTACGTATTTGTCAACTATATTTTTAGATTGCGAGTAAAGATTATTTGCAAAGTAAAATATTTTTCATATAATGAGGCTAAATTTTTAGAGGAGTTCAAATGAAAAGATTGTTATTTCTGATACTATCTTGCGGGGTGTGTTGCTTTGCCAATGCACAGTCAACAATTACCCCCAGTTATATTGAGGAAATGCGTGCTTTGGGTACAGTATCCGGAACAGGAATGGCCTGCGGTGCGCCAAAATATGCAACCTTTGAAATGTTGGCACGGGCAATTTTGGTTACAAAAGCAATCAGTGATAAAAATCAAGAAGAAGGGATGATTGCCTATAATACAGCCAAAGCTGATGCTTTTCTTTCTAAACAAGCTGACGGACTGTATAATTGCCGCGAAATAAATGCACGTTTTAATGAACAGAAAATATTTAAAACCACGCTCTATGGCGATGGGACAATAAAAATGTATGATGGTACGGTATATTATCCACGACAAGCATATGATGCAACCTTGCTGAAAGATGATGAAAATGCCAACTATAAAGAAGCGTTGGATATTTATAATAAAGCCAAAAATCAGGCCAAAAGCAATAAGCAGTCTGCTCGTAGTGAAGATGGTACAGTCTTAATTCAGAGAAATGTGGGCAGTTTGCCGCAAGCATTAAGCAGCACATCGTCTCCGGTTGTTTCTCAGGCCGTGCGTGCTTCAAATTTTGGTGGAAATGATATCGGCGGTGTTCGCCACATTAGTAACAAAAAACGCTAATTTTAATATATGATAACAAGGAGTAGGTACCACAATGGCGTCGTATCAATATGTTTATGTAATGCAAAATTTAACCAAAGTCTTTCCGGGAGGAAAAGAACTGTTCAAAGGTATAACTTTATCATTTTTACCGGGGGCAAAAATAGGTGTTCTTGGTGTTAATGGTGCCGGAAAGTCGACTTTGCTTAAAATTATGGCCGGAGTTGATAAAGAATTTAACGGTGAAGCTTGGGCAGCCGACGGAGTAAAGGTTGGTTATTTGGAACAAGAGCCAAAACTCGATGCAAGCAAAAATGTTATTGAAAATATTATGGATGGTTTGGGCGAAACCCGTGACTTGCTGAAAAAGTTTGAAGAGGTCTCAATGCGTTTTTCCCAGCCGATGAGTGATGATGAGAT
>CADBMA010000030.1 GCA_902795665.1 uncultured Rhodospirillales bacterium | reverse complement strand
TTAAAAAACGTTATATTACACGCAAAATAATATGGATAAACCTTTGTATAAGAGTATTTGAAAATGGCAAAAGCAATTAAAGTAAAAGTAAAGTTGGAAAGCACTGCCGGTACCGGTACATTTTATCTCGCTGAGAAAAATCCGAGAACTCATCCGGAAAAGCTGACCCTGAAAAAGTATGACAAGAAAACCAAAAAACACGAAGAATTCGTAGAAAAGAAAATGAAGTAGTTTTATAAATTCTTGTAAAAAAATATGCCGGTCTTAAAGATCGGCATATTTTTTGTTGTATCTATATCTTTATATATTAACGGCGGTCGCCCATCAACCTCAACAGACTCATAAACAAGTTGATAAAATCAAGATACAGCGACAATGCGCCGACAACAACTTTCCGCCCTTGTGCATCCTGACCATCAGAAGACATGTAGATTTCACGTATTTTTTGTGTATCATATGCCGTCAAGCCGACAAACACAAAAACACTGACTACTGACAATGCAAAATCAAGTGGGCCGCTTTTTAGGAATAAATTTACCAACATGGCAATTATGATGCCCCATAACCCCATCCGCAAAAAAGCTCCGATTGAAGTCAAATCACGCTTTGTAGTATATCCATACAAGCTCATTGCGCCGAATGTTCCGGCGGTAATCAAAAACACTCTAGCCATGCTGGCGCCGGTATAAACTAAAAATATCGGTGCCATGGAAACGCCCATTAATGCTGAATATAAAATGAACACTCCTCGAACTTGAGCCAGTGTTCCGCGGGATAACACCCAGCCAAAACCAAAAACTACAATCAGCGGTGCCAGTAAAAACAACCAACCTAATGCCGACATTCCGCCTTGAGGAGTAAACATCAGGCCTATAAGTGATGTATTGGCTACTATCCACGCCGTAAGTGCGGTTAACAAAAGACCGCCGGACATATGATTATAAACACTTATGAAATAGCTGCGCAGTCCTTCATCTACTTCGTTTTTTTCAACAGCTGAGGTATAATTTCTTTCAAGCATTTTGTTCTCCTGATAAATTGATTGCTTTTAGTAATATAGTTTTTTTATTTATTAAAATCAAGACGATTAAATATACTCACTCAACCTGCGTCCGTTTTCTTTAAGCCATTTGCGTCCAAAATCCATATCTGCCGCCAAATTTCTTGCACATTGCCAAAATTGTTCAGAGTGATTTGGATGTTTTAAATGAGCTACTTCATGAGCGACCAAATAATCTATTACATTGGTCGGAGCCATTATAATCCGCCAATTGTAATTTATGTTATGTAATGTTGAGCAGCTACCCCAGCGTGATTTGGTATCTTTAATAACTACTCTATTGATCTTAAATCCAATTTGCGTTGCTTTTTCAATGGATAATTCATACAAAATTTTTTGCGCTTGTTCTTTAATAAAGTCACGTACCCGTCTTGATAAAAAAGTTTTTTCGCCTGAAACCTTCAAAAAACCATCCTCTATAATAACTCCGCAGCGCAGTTCAGGACAATGCTTAATTTCTAATTCTGTGCCATTTATGGCGATTTTATCACCATCGGCAAATTCACGGCGCGGAGGGATTTTTTTTAGCTGTTCTTCAATCCATGAACGCTGTTTTTGGATAAAACCCAAAGCTTTTTTATAATTATAGCCGCGCGGAACAGTCAGAATCGGGATTAAACTTTTGGCATCAATGCGCAAGCTCAATTTACGGGCATGAGCAGATTCTACAACTTTCAGGTTAATTCCGGTTTCTTTAGCGATATCAAACGTCCGGCCAGTTAACAATGTAATTTTCATATTCATCATCTTTAACTTCCGTTTCTGAAATCAACAAACGCTCGCGAACTGATTGATGAGCTTCGTGTACGCTATTTTTATCCCCGCTGACGAGGGGGTGCCATTCGGGTAACGGCTGTCCATTTTCCAGCAACCAATATGCGCAAGTTTTCGGCAACCAGCGCGGTCTCTCTTTAATCGCCGCCAGATTGACACTGCGGCAGTCGGGAACCTTGGAAAACCGATTTTCATAAATACGGCAAAGACAGCTCTTACTATCCAAAAATCGGCATTTAACACAAGTAAAGTATATTTTACCGTTAATATCCAGTTTGTTAAGGCAGCATTTGCCGCAACCGTCGCAAAGCAACTCCCATTCTTGGGGAGTCATTTCGGAGAGTTTTTTCTTTTCCCAAAATTTAGCATCGACCATATTTTCGTTTTGGTGAAAAGTATTGCTAATTACAATTGTATAGTGTTTTTTATCGTTCATTGTCAGCCTATCTGTTCCGGTAGTCTTTCGTCGCGGATAAAATTGCCAAATTGCGCAAACTCACCATTCCATGACAAATCAACAGTTGATGTTGGGCCGTGACGATGTTTGCCGATAATAACCTGAGCAAGATATTTAGTTGCCCGCATTTTTTGCTCCCATTTTTCCAATTTTTCAGGAGTATAATTTTTATCGGTTTCTTTGGGTTTTTCATGCTCAATATAATAATTTTCGCGATAAACAAAAAGAACTATATCAGCATCTTGCTCAATGGATCCGGATTCGCGCAAGTCTGACATTACCGGACGTTTGTCTTCACGTTGCTCAACTCCGCGGTTTAGCTGTGATAATGCAATAACCGGAACCTCTAATTCTTTGGCCATAATTTTCAATCCGCGAGAAATTTCGGATAATTCTTGCACACGATTGGCTTCACCGCGTTTGCTGCTGCCGGTAATCAGTTGAATATAGTCAATAACAATCAAGCCTAAGCCTTTAGTTCTTTTTAGGCGGCGAGCCCGATTGCGGATTGCATTAATTGTAAGTCCGGGGGTATCATCAATGTACAGTGGCATTTTTTCTAAAGAGCGCGCCACTTCGGCAATGCGGTCATATTCACCATTGTCAATATTGCCATTGTGCATTCTTTGCGAAGAAATGCCTGCGGTTGAGGACAAAATACGTGTTGCCAGCTGGTCGGCAGACATTTCCAGTGAAAAAAATGCCACTCCGCGCTTGTTTGCGTCAATATTTTGAGATCTGCTCATAAGTTCTGCTACATTATAAGCAATATTGGTGGCCAATGCGGTCTTGCCCATTGCCGGACGACCGGCTAAAACAATAAGGTCAGAATCGTTTAGTCCTCCGGTGCTCTTATCCAAATCATCAAGACCGGTAGAAATTCCTGAGATTTTTCCCTCATTTTGGTATGCTTTTTCAATTGTTCCCAACGAATATGTCAGAGCCTGAGTAAAATCAATAAAACCGCGGCCGGCATCACCTTTGTCTGATAAATCATAGAGTCTTTTTTCGGCCTCTTCTATTTGGTCATTGACTGTTGTTTCAATATCTTCTTTCATGGCATGATTAATGATTTCATATCCGGTGGCAATCAGCTCACGGCGAAGATATTGCTCGTAAATATATTGAGCATAAAATTCAGGATTGGTTAGGGGAGAAGCGCTTTCGGCCAGTTTTATCAAATATTGATATCCTCCGACATCGTTTAGGGTTCCCTGCTGCTCAAAATATCTCTTGAGCATAATTACGTCGGCCGCGTGCTCGCGCAAAATGAGTTTAGAAATAACTTCGTAAATTTTGGCATGAACGGCATCAGCAAAATGATTGGGTTTCAGATAATCGGATATCGACTCGAACGCCTTATTATTGGCCAATAGCGCTCCCAGTAAGGCCTGTTCTGCTTCAATATTATGCGGTAATGCCGCCGCCTCAATTTTTTCCATAGTCAAATTCCTCTTTTGTATTCTGAAATCATTTGCCATCTTTGTAGCAAACAAAATTTTATTTTCAAAGTCTATTTTTATAACCTGTCTGTGTATAATGTGTATAAATGCGTAAAATAATAGCCTTGACCGCAATGACAAAAGGTGATATAATCGGCGTAGTTTAATAAGTTGAGGATTGTTGATATGGCAGATGTTGCTAAAAAAAGTGTTGATGTTGTTTCCACTTTGGCGGATTATGGCGTTAAGGGTGCAGTGTTTGTTGCCGGATGCGGAATTGGACTAGTTGGCGCCGGAATGAAAGAAGTTACGAATCTTGCTGATGAATTTTCAGGATATAAAGGCGGCCACGCTGTTGGTGATTTTATGCTTGAGCAATCACAAAAAGCAGCAAAAGCTGTTGTAAATAAGGTCGGAGATATTGCATCTTCAGCTATCAATGTTGCCGCAAGTCAAGTCAAAAGCCGCTTATAATGCAACACGCTGAAAAATATAAAATAATTGTATCCGCTGAAAATGGAAAGGTGGTTATTTTGCTTCAACCGCAAAAAGGGGAGCCGGTCAATTCGTATTTGCTGTATGATGGCGGTGATCATGCTTTTTTGTATCGTCACTCTCATGATGTGATATTGCTGGACAATCTCAATCCACAAATAATTCCCTTGTTAAGCAGTGCTGCCAAAGCAATTGTCATTGAGGCTGATTGGGACAGTAATTTAACAATTTTTGATTATGTCGTGGATATAAAGCATGAAAAATATGCCTGATAGGCATATTCTCAATTTGCAACTCTGTAACGCAATCTCAAACTATACGCAGATTATCGCTCTTGATGATGAAAATGATTTTTGAGTGATTTTATCCAATTTTTGTTTCTTAAAGATAAGAATATTGTTTTTTTGTACTTGAGTATGGTTTGCATACGTGTTAAGCGTGCAGCCATTTGTGGAGAAGTTTTGACATAAGAGCAGTCAATTGTCTCTATAGATGTAGGCATATGAATGGCTGATGTTTTGCGCAAATCGGAGTTACGCAGTACAACGCTGCGCAGTTTGTTGCAATGCCTGAGGTCAAGATTTGCAATATTGCTAAAATCGACTGAACCAATTTGCAAGCTCTCAATATCTTTAGGAAAGATAATTTTTTGAATTTTGCGCAAATTCACATTAGAAAGAGAGAGGTTTTTAATTCCTTTCAACGATGATAAATCTAAAACATCTGTGGTACCAAAATTAAATCTGGAAGCAAATGTTAAAGTATCAATATGTGCAAAAGAATTTATTTGCTCACATAGTTTGGACATATAATTACCTTGCAGCCACAAATTGTCGACTGTGATTTTTTCTTTGTTAATGCAGCTTAAGTTATTGGCGGCAACCGGCAATGTATCAAAATGCACCTCGCAATCTTGGGGCATATTATAAATGTCGTGATATTGACCATTTTTATCAGATACAAATCCGAGGTTACGCTTAGCTACGACACAGCGCCGATCTTCAGGGCTAAAAGCATCCTGATTATTCATTAACTCGGTATCATTTTTCAAATTGAAGCGGCGGCGCAAATAAGAGCGGATAATATTAACTCGGTCCATGCCCGAAACAGCATAGTTAGCCTTGCCAACAACTTCGACCAATTTTTTATTATCAAAATACATTGTAACAAAAGGATACGATGGTTTGCCCTGTTCATAACTACGCAAAGAATAGTATTCTGCCGTGGTATTTAATTTTTCAGCATAACGGTCACGTTTAATGCAATTTCCCATGTTATTGCTTTCAAATTCGAGGGCTTGGGGCGATTTCATGCGAACCAGCATTAATTTATCTTGGGGGTAGCGCTCAACAACCTGCACTCCTTGGTGGCTGGCAATATAATCATTCTTGCTTTCGTGTGTTTTGTTATAATATTTATCTATGCTGCAGCTAAGATCATAGATTGTGGGAACGGAGGTATAGATATCCAAAAAATAGTTGGCATGAGTAACTTTTTGAGCTTCTTCCTTCATATAATTGTGTATAAAGTCACAGACAGAGGTTGCCAGCTTGTGCAAATGGCTTTCTTTAAGGCGGATGATATCGACAATGATATCGCCGTTTTCCATTGTTGGAAATTGCAGCGGATTATGTTTGACCAGCTCAAGAGTAAGATATTTATTTAGCAATGCAGATGCGCAGGCATATTTTTTGGCGCCGTCACTCAGCACGCTAAAGCGGGATAGCAATAATTGATTGTGTGGAACAGTTTCGGCACGTTCGCGGCGCATTTGCTCCAAAGAATCGGAAAGTTGTGCCAATATGGTCTGATCTTGCTCGGTTTTAATTCGAGTAATCATCTCTGTGATTGATTTTCGCAGCATTTTGCGGCGGTTATCCGAATCTTTCATCTCAGATTCGTATTGCTCAAACTCAGCAACCGAGCCGTTTGTAAACAAACTGCGAATATATGCTTTATACTCTTTTTTGTTGTATATCATATTGATTTTATCTTTCTTTGAAAAGCAAGTCTTGTTTGTAAATATTGCGCACAAAAGATAGGTAACACATTTTTAATCCAAAATCAACATTTTTTGTCTAAATAAACTAAAAAAATATACAAAATTATAAAACGGCAGTTTGGGGGAGTTTTATTCCGTTTGAGCAATTATATTCAACCAGCCTAAAGTATAGTTGAACAAATTTGCAGTCTTTATTTCTCTGACAAACTGAAGTACAATTTTTCCATCATCCGGGATATCTTGTTTATTTAAGCAGATTTTTCTTTCAAAGGGAGGTTGTTCAGATTTGATAAATTTCCATTCGGAAAATTTTTGGTTATTAAGAAGCACTTTCACTTTTTCGGTTGATTTTGTTTTTATCAGTAAAAACTTCATTTTGATACAAATATTGTTTTTATTTTCAAGAGAAAAGCTTAGTTTATCGCCCCACACAGCGCCGTTTAAGTCATCTTTGCTTTCAAAAAACGTAGCATACGGTTTAATTTTTTCGCCGCTTAGTTCAACATTGGTCGGCAATTGTTCAAACTTTTGATTAGTATTATTATTGGTCTGATTCATATTTTTATAAAAATCTGAGCTTTTTATAAATTCCAAATCAAGATTTTTGCCATATTTTTCGAATAAGGTTGGCTCATTTTGCCATAGTGAGCGCCCAAGACCGAATGCCGGCGCTGTAAATCCAATTGCCTCCATAATGGTAGGCGCCATATCAAGGGTTGTCCATTGGTGTTGTTTTGCGTTAAGCCCTTTAATCGGATTGATAACAGCGTTAAAAATTCGGCGTTCTTTCTTGTGAGGATAGATGTCGTTTTTACCAATAAAAATGTGGTCGCCCATTATTATAATGGTTGTATTTTTATAAAAATCTTGTTTTTGCACCCAGCGGATAAAATCTGACGCCATTTTATCGGCGCATTTTACAATATCGCGTTTGTCACCGAATTTTTTATCGCACTGTTTATCCAAATATTCGTTGGGATAATGCATATCAAGTGTGGTCATTACTGCCAAAAATGGTTTTTTTTGTGCTGCCAGATGGGTAATTTTTTGTTTGAATACATCATACAACTGGCTGTCCTTAACCCCCCATTCGTTGCCCCTTGCGTGTTCGGAGAGTTCATAAAGCCCTTGCAGTTCACTAAATCCGTGCTGAGCCATAATTTTTCCGGTCATGGCAAAATCAAGCGATGCCCCTTTTAAGAAATATGTATTATATCCTGCTTTTGACAGCACGTCAGAAATGCACACTGCGTTGGACAGCGTGTTGTCTAGCATAGATGACAAGTTATATTCTTTGAGCTCTATTTTATAAACCATTCCGCATAGTGCTGAAACCTGCCCTAAAATGGTAGCTTTGGTATATTCCAATTGATAAAAATTGCTAAATGAGTGGTTTTTGTCGGCTATTGAGGATAGTTCCGGCAGTAGATTGCCGCCGTTGCCGTCATAATCGCGATAATCATTTTCCATTGATTCCAAAAACAATATAATCAAATTGCGTTTGGGGGATTCTGCTGATGGCGCGTATGGTTGATATTCATCTTCATATAAGGTTGATATATCTTCTGCGCCGAGCCAGTATTCGATTGGTTTGAATGTATAGGACAAAAGTGCTATTGCGATAAGCGGTGCAACAAAAGCAAATTTTTTATAATAGTTGAAGCATATTGCAAACAAAATTGCGCCCACAGATATCCAAACTGCAAAAACAAATTTTAGGCTGGTGCCGACATCGCCGAATGTTAGTGCGTATATAAAAACGTGGTCAATTCGCGCTCTTCCCCAAAAAAACAGGGTTATTCCGCATAGTGCGGCAATGCTACCGGACAGGAGCGTTAACAAAGTTAATATGGCGTTGAATATTTTTTTCATTTTTTACCTTTGGCGTGAGGTTATATTTTTTTTGTGTTTTCTGCAATGTTTTTTGTTTTGTATTCCCCATTGTCATCACAAGTGGTGGTTGTTGAGAGGGGGACGTAAGGATTCTTTATAAGACTGGATTGCCGCGGCGTTACCACGCCTCGCAATGACGAATGAGGGATGGCAGT
>CADBMA010000029.1 GCA_902795665.1 uncultured Rhodospirillales bacterium | reverse complement strand
TTTTTGGAGGTCTTGAAAAGAATTTGTTAGTTTGTAAGCTAGCGAGAGCGACGCGCAACAAGCGTTACAAATACTTTGACCGAAGCGAAGTTGTTGAGAGCTTTGCTCGAAACTTACGGAGCAAGACAAGATGTCGTAACATCTTGCGTTTTTAAGAAAAAGTATTATTATCTTTCATATTCGGGACTTAGCTCAG
Organism: uncultured Rhodospirillales bacterium; assembly: GCA_902795665.1. Taxonomy (GTDB): domain Bacteria; phylum Pseudomonadota; class Alphaproteobacteria; order RF32; family CAG-239; genus JAFUYI01. The sequence continues at coordinate 3,772 of CADBMA010000029.1, read as the reverse complement.
CCTGGTAGAGCGCTTGCTTTGGGAGCAAGATGTCGTAGGTTCGAATCCTATAGTCCCGACCAAACAAAAAAAAAGCACCTTTATGGTGCTTTTTTTGTTTGAATTTCGGGCTTAGGGTTCGAACCTACGAGAAAGTAGGTTCGACTACAAGCGAAAGGCAGACGGCAGTATGCCGGTCGGATTTGCCGTTGTGATATTTCACAACGGCTTTACTTTTTCTTTTGCTGTTGCGAGGCGTTTCGCTCCCAAAATATTCCGTCAGTATATCCTTGAATAGTTTTATCAGCATCTGCCTTTTCCAGCCGTTTCTCACTCCATACGCAATAGGTTTTGTTCTGTTCAATCCCAACAAATTTGCGTCCGAGTTTTTTGGCGGTTACAGAAGTTGTTCCCGAACCGGCAAACGGGTCAAAAACAATATCCCCCTTGTTAGAGCTGGCCAATATCAGCTTGGCAATTAACTTTTCTGGCTTTTGTGTTGGATGCGCCGTATTTTCAGGCATTGACCAATATGGAATTGAGATATCATCCCAAAAATTAGAAGGACAGGTATTGCGATATTTTCCATCAGCGGTTTCTTCCCAATCCTTTGGCTTTCCGTTCTCTTTATAAGGTGCCAAAACTTTTTTACGCACTTTTACCGCATCAAGATTAAAGGTATAATCGTCAGAGATCGTTGCAAACCATATATCTTCCATGCCGTTTTTCCAATTTGCTTTTGCGCCCCGCCCTTTTTCACGCTGCCACGTTATCCGATTTCGAACGTTAAAATATTTTTTTAACACCGTTCCGATAATCAAACTTGATTTCCAATCACAACATACATAAAGCGATGCATTGGGTTTTAATAGCGGCAAAATTTGTTTAATCCATTTATTGGTATATTTCGCATATTCGGCATCAGATGCCGCCGCAAATTTGCTGCCATGATAGTTTTTGCTAAGATTATATGGCGGATCAACAATCAAAAGATCTACAAAACAACGCGGTAATTTTGGCATAATTGCAAAAGTGTCACCGCAAATAGTCTTATTTATAATGTTATTTTTATTCAAGGTACTGTTTTCTGAAAGGCATCTGGAAAAATAATCCATGCCTTCTTCAAGCGATATATCTAACGTTTTGTTTCTTTTAGCCTTATTTTGCATATTATTCCCAATTTGCAGCTGCACTGTTGTTCGACCGCGTCATAATAACAGAGTTAGACCGAATATCAACACAAAACTCCTGACAATCTACCAAATATCCATAATATATTTGTCATTTTAAAATTCAAGACTCGCACGTCCAAACATCATGTTTCCAACCAGAGTCGGCCTCAAGATTATTATTTTTCTCACACCCCCCATGCAAAAAGTTGTTAAAAAGTCCAATTTATGGCTTTTTTAAGCGCCAAAATGCAAAAAATGTGCAAAAAAACACAAATTTTATTTGACACACTAATAAAAAGCTTCTTAAATTCTCTTGTGGCACGATACTTCGTGCTTTTAGATTAACATTTATATAGGGAGTCCCTTTCATGAATAAAAATGAACTTATTTCTAGCATTGCCGGCGCTACCGGTTTGACCAAAACTGATTCTGCTAAAGCTTTGGATGCTCTGATTGCTGCTGTTACCAAAACTTTGAAATCAGGTAAAGAAGTTCGCTTGGTTGGTTTCGGTACTTTTGGTGTTTCAAAACGTGCTGCTACCACCGGTCGCAACCCACGCACAGGCGCTGCTATTAAAATCCCTGCTCGCAAAGTTGCTAAATTTAAACCTGGCAAAACTTTGCAGGAAGCTGTTAACAAATAATTGTTAATTGTTAATCGTTATTAAAAGAGGCGGACATCTTCTGCCTCTTTTATTTTTTTAAGACAACCTTCGCGGTCAGCATTTTTGTTATTTAAGCAAAACGGCATAAGCACTGGACAAAATTAGTAAAATATTGTATTATCCACTCACTGAGTAATAATTTTGCGGATTCTGAAAAGTGAAACACAATACTAAAAATAAATTCTTTCAAAATGAACGCTCTAAAGACAAATATTTAAAAAAATTTTTACTATTTTTTGCAGGATGGCTCACAATTCCATCAATTGCCGGCGGTTGGATATATGACTTGTTCGGCAGCTCGGAATTATCTGTCATATGGAACAAACTTACTCATCCGGCAGCATGGCTTGATAATTTTACCATCTACACCATTGCTTTCCTAACTTTTCGGTTTTTACCTGACAAAATCACTTTGAGTCATTGGTTCATGCGAATATTCTACTTCGCATGCTATTATTTTATTTTGTTAAAAATAATTCATAGCATAATCTATTGAAAATAGACGCCTTTTTAAAAAAATATCAAAATACGCATTTTTTTACTTGATTTATTATTTCAAAATGGCTATAAACTCTTCAGTAATTAAATGGGAGTTTAGCTCAGCTGGAAGAGCATCTCGTTTACACCGAGAGGGTCGGGAGTTCGAACCTCTCAACTCCCACCAATAAAAACACCGCCAATTTCGGCGGTTTTTTTTGTTGGTTTATGATCCCTCCCCCGAAACATGAGTTTGTTTTGCAGATCTTAAGGACACAAGGTACGCACCGACAGATGCGGAAAATCAAAAATACATATGTACAAGCTGATAGGGATACAATAATTAATTACAGCAAATTACAAACAGAATTTTATATCCACAAACAATATAAATAAAACTTGCAATCACTTAGATATCTTGTAATAATTTTGCCAGATATGTGAAAACATATTTAGGGCGTCGAAACCCTTATAGATAAATCAAATAGTCGCTAAGCATAAGCGACTTAAATCTTTTATGCCGACTTCTGTCCTTAGGGCGGATGTCGGCCGAATAAGGTTTTGTGCCAAATAAGCCGAGCCGTCTTTTAATTTGATTTATCTACGGTTTTCGAACATCCGCCCACCTTTTGGTGGGTTTTTTATTCTAACTGCTTATCAAGGATGTTTGTAAAATGAATAAAACTACCCAAGACTTACTTTATCGAAAATATGGTAATAAAATTAATCTAATACCTGTAAATTCAGGAAAAGACAAAGAAATATATATCGTAGAAACACATAAAAACCACTTTATCATTCTTATAACCAAGAAAAAATCTTTAACGCGCCGATACCGTTTCCTATTATCAAATAATTTGCAAAAAAATCTAGCCTCGCAAGGATTTAGCGCCCCAGATGTTATAGATATGTTCAAATTTAATAAAAACAAAATTGCGGCATGTCACACTTATATCGACGGCAACAAAATTGAAAATCTGAATAATAATACTGCCTACCAAATTGGAAAAACTATTGCCGAATTTCACCTTTGCGCCTCTCAACCTCAAAAAAAATATTTTAGAATATCACCACAATATTGGCTTTGTGCTATGATACGCTCAGCAAACAGTTTTTTTCGCAATCTCCGTTTCAAAATCACATCTCCGCAATGGCGCAACCTTCCTCAAGGGATATGTCATTGGGACTTAAATCTTAGTAATTTTATTTTTTGCAAAAACAAAATTTACTTGATTGACTACGACCGACAACGACATTGGGCATTTGTTGATGAATTACAGCGTTTTATTAAAAGTGGAAAAAATTGTGACTATATTGAAGATATCCTAAACGGCTACAATTCAGTGCGACAGTTAAATCCTCTGGAACAAAAATACCTGAAACATCGACTTAGTTGCTCCGATTGTTTTTATCTGCAAAATCTTTGGAACATCTTAGCGAACAAGGAAAGCACAAGCTTTCCGAAATGAGCTTAGATGC
>CADBMA010000028.1 GCA_902795665.1 uncultured Rhodospirillales bacterium | reverse complement strand
ATTGCTAATCTGCTTGCAGCGCAAGATTATCAGCTTTTCTTGCTCGACCTCAAAAAAGAATTTTTACAACAACGCTTTCCCGACGCCGATAGTTCAACTTTTTTTGATACTGAAGATTTTGAAAACGGACATATTCCTCTGCAAGATATTGACCTGATTATCCACTGCGCTTTTGCTCGCAGCCAACAGGGAAAAGACTTGGCCGCTTCAATAGATTTTTCTGAAAAAATTTATCAAACTGCCGTGCAAAATAACATTGCTGCCGTGATTAACATTTCTTCGCAAAGCATTTACGGCGGATATCGCGAACAGCCTTCAACCGAAGACGGCAAAATAAATCCTCTCGACAGCTATGCCATCGCCAAATATGCCTGCGAAAAACTGGCCGCACAAATTTCTGCCGGCTCCAACACCAAAATCACACATATCCGTTTGGCCTCACTCATCGGACCGCAGTTTAACGAACGAATTGTCAATAAAATGATTGCCAGCGCCGCCCAAAACGGAAAATTAAAAATCGTCGGTGGAGAACAGGTCTTTTCTTTCTTGGATATTCGCGATGCCGCCGACGGCATTATTTCCATGCTCAAAGTTTCTCCCGAAAAATGGGATAATATTTACAACCTCGGAACAGAGGAACAATATACAATCGTGCAACTGGCTCAAACCATCGCCCAGCAGTTCGGAAATATTCAAATCGAAATTGAGCCACAAGATATAAAAATGCAAATTCGCCTTGATTGCAGCCGTTTTGCGCAAGATTTCGCTTGGCAGGCAAAATACAAATTAACTGATAGTGTAATAAATATAGCGGAGAATATGCAAAAAAATGATTAAGCTCTCAATCATATGCCTTGCTTATAACCACGGCCCCTATATCAGACAGGCGCTTGAAGGATTTGTCACGCAAAAAACCAACTTTGACTTTGAAGTATTGATTCATGACGATGCCTCTACCGATGCAACCGCCGATATTATCCGCGAATATCAGCAAAAATATCCGCATATAATCAAACCTATATTCCAAACCGAAAATCAATGGTCAAAAAAGATCGGAATTTGTAAAAATTTTCTCTACCCGAATATAAAAGGAAAATATGTAGCTTTTTGTGAAGGAGACGATTATTGGACTGATGAAAATAAACTGCAAAAACAGGTTGATTTTTTGGACACACATCCCGATTATGCAATTTGCTTTCATCCCGTAACTGTCAAATGGGAAGATGGTTCGAATAACCACGATGAGATTTTTCCCAAACCACGTTATCGCTTTTATAAAAAAACACTGACACTTGCTGATTTGCTCAAACACAACTTTATTCAGACCAATTCAGTTGTTTATCGCTGGTGTCTGCAAGATAATTTTGATGTACTGCCTGACGGCATCATGCCCGGCGACTATTTTCTGCATCTTATCCATGCCAAAACCGGAAAAATTGGCTTTTTGCCTGATATTATGGCTGTTTATCGCCGTCATAGCGATAGTGTTTGGTTCGGAGCCGGTTATAGTGACGAGTTTTTCATTCGCAATGGACGCGCGCATATTACATTCCTGCATGAGGTTCAAAAGCAATTTAACGTAGATAAAAGCGCAAATATTCATAGTACATTCATTAAAACAATTGCTGCTCTGCTGAAAAAACATGATTTTAAATCCTTGCAAATGCTATGTGAAAAATTTCCCCAATATATACCTCAAATTTCCGAAGAAATGCTTTATCTCAATTCAAACTTAAAGTATGCGCGCAAATTGGATAAATATAAAAAAATTTGCATTGCCGTGGGCTGTATTTATATCATAATGTCTCTGTTTTTGATTTGGTATGTTTTATAACCAAAAAATCTCCGCTATTTGTTCGAGTATTTAATAACGCAATACGTTGTGGATAAATACGATTCTTAAATAATGCATAAGAAAATGACGCTTGATCTCTTTTTGAATATTTTTTAATACATTTCCACCAGATTTCATCAACCTTACGCACCAAATGACTATCATGCTCACGAAAGACTATATTTGTTTCGTTCAAACCATAGTGCTGCGGCATATTTTCACGCCGCAAAAACTCAATGGCCGCATCACAATTTTCAGCACTATCGCACCCTAATTCTCTTATCTTTTCACATTCGTCATAAATACAATCTCTTTCGTAATGCTCCGGTACCAAAATTACCGAATTACGCATCAAAATTTCTCGATAAAGATGCGGGCTTATTACATTAACATTACCGTCAATCCACACGCTGTTTTTATAAAAACGACAACATTTTTCAGGATGGGTTTTATGCCAACCGCTATTGCGCTTTGCATCAAAGCGTCGCTCCAAAGCCGGTCTGATTTTCCAAATACCTACATACCGTTGTTTAATCAGGTCATCATCATCTGTAAAACAGATATAATCCCAGTCGTAGACTATGTGACGATGCGAAATCAAGCTATCGTATCCTTTTGAAATATAAGTATAACAAGCTGTTGAATTCCATGGCAATTGATAGCGTCGATAATAGTGATAATTGGCTATCTCATCATCAAGTGCCCCTCGAAAGCTATAATCTCCTTGACAGCCATTTCTTTCATAATCAACCAAAGGGCATAT
>CADBMA010000027.1 GCA_902795665.1 uncultured Rhodospirillales bacterium | reverse complement strand
GCGGTAACACCGTCTTTTGTGCCGGCAACCTTAAAGTCCATATCGCCGAGATGATCTTCATCACCCAGAATATCCGTCAAAACTGCTACACGACCGTCATCTTCTTTAATCAAACCCATAGCAATTCCGGCAACAGGCTTAGTCATCGGAACACCGGCGGCCATCAGCGACAAGGTTGAACCGCAAACCGTGGCCATTGAAGAAGAACCATTCGACTCCAAAATTTCCGAAACAACACGGATGGTATATGGAAATTTTTCTTTATCTTTGGGCAACATCGGATGAATGGCGCGCCAAGCCAACTTGCCATGACCAATTTCACGGCGTCCGGGAGACCCCAAACGACCGCACTCACCAACCGAAAACGGCGGAAAATTATAATTAAGCATAAAATCTTGCTTATATTCATTCATCAGTCCGTCAACAATTTGTGCATCTTCACCGGTGCCCAAAGTTGTGACCACCAAGGCCTGTGTTTCACCACGAGTAAATATTGCCGAACCATGTGTTGTCGGCAAAACATCAACCTCGCACCAAATCGGACGGACAGTTTTGGTATCACGGCCATCAATGCGGCGACCGGTATTCAAAACTTTTTCACGTACAACAACGTGTTTAATCTTTTCCAAAACATCTAACAGATATCTGTTCTCAATTTCATTTTCAGGATCAATTGTAGCCTTAACTTCTTCATCAATCTGACCAACCAGATTGCCGCGGGTTTGCTTATTTGTTTCACAAAAAGCTTGCTCATATTTGGCACGAAAGTCTTTGGTAATGCGCTCATACATCTCATCAAATTCTTTCGGAAAAGTCGGAGCAGCCCAAGCTTCTTTGCCGGCTTCTTTTACCAAGTCATTAATCATATCTATAACCGGCTGAAAACTGTCAAAACCAAACATAACCGCATTCAACATCGTTTCTTCCGAAAGCTCATTGGCCTCAGATTCAACCATCAAAACACCTTCTTTGGTACCGGCAACAGTCAATTCCAATTCTGAAGTTTTTTGTTCTTCAATAGTCGGGTTAAGAATGTATTTTCCGTCTTTATAACCAACCTTGGCAGCACCAATCGGCCCCATAAAAGGAATGCCCGAAACCGCCAAAGCCGCCGAAGTGGCAACCATGGATACAATGTCCGAATCATTTTTCTGATCATGTGACAAAACTGTGCAGATAACCTGAACTTCATTCTTAAAAGCATCTGGAAACAATGGGCGTATCGGGCGATCAATCAGGCGCGAAACCAAAACTTCGTGCTCAGAAGGCTTGCCCTCTCTTTTCATAAAACCACCGGGAACTTTGCCGGTTGCATAATATTTTTCCTGATAGTTGACAGTAAGTGGAAAAAAGTCTTGATCTGCTTTGGCCTCTTTGGCAGCACAAACCGTTGCCAAAACTCTTGTTTCTCCATAAGTGGCAACAACAGATCCTGTGGCTTGTTTGGCCACTTTACCGGTTTCCAAAATCAATTTTCTTCCGCCCCAATCAAGCTCACGGACAGATACTTTTAAGTTATTCATATTTTATTACCTTTCTCTTTTACATCTTTTCAACAGCACCTTGCCAAAATATTGAAGCAAGGATTTAAAAGCATTGCGGGACCAAGGCCCGCAATGCGTAAAAACTTAGCGACGAATGTTAAGTTTTTTAATTATTTCTTGATATCTTTTTTCGTCCTTATTTTTGAGATAGTCTAATAAGTGACGACGTTTTGATACCATTTTCATCAAACCCAAACGAGAATGAAGATCTTTTTTATGAGTGTTAAAGTGATCAATCAAGTTATTGATACGAGTCGTCCAGATTGCAATCTGAACTTCAGGAGAACCTGTATCACCTGCACTCAAACCATATTTTTGAACCAGCTCACTGGTAACTTCTTTAGAAATCGACATCTTTATTTTCCTTTTTTATATTTAAGTTAAATTAAAAACCCGAACCGGAGAAATTCTACGTTCCTCCATTCGGACGAGGGCAATCAAACAACCATCGCACATTGCTGCCGCCCAACTGCCAAGTGGAATTTTTCCAACACGACCTTGGGGGCTCAACGCCTGACCTTGTCTGAGTTTTGCAGCCTCGACTTCCGAAACAGCCATAACCGCGATGTCGCGCAGAGAGGTTTCTAACGGAAGCAATGCGTGGCTAATGTACATCATATTTTGTAAATTTTCCAGCAAAATCGTATCATCAAGCGTAAAAATTCCGCAACGCGTGCGGCGCAAACGGCGTAAATGACCAAAACTCCCCAATTTGCGGGCAATATCTCGCCCCAAACTTCGAACATATGTACCTTTGGAACATTTTACCTTAAAATCAGCACAATCTTCGTAGACATTCAACAGCTGCAAGTCATAAATCGTAACTTCACGCTCCGGAATTTCAACCTTTTCACCTCGCCGCGCCAAATCATAGGCCCGCTGCCCGTTAATTTTTATGGCTGAAAACGCCGGGGGTGTTTGATGCAATATACCGCAAAAATCAGGTATCACTGCACAAATATCTTTTTTATTCGGAATTTTGCCGCCAGAAGCAATAATATTACCCGTACAATCCGCACTGTCTGTTTCTGAGCCAAAGCAAAGCGTAAACTCATATTCTTTATCACCATCGGTAATAAAGTCTATCATCTTGGTAGCTTCGCCAAATGCAATCGGTAAAACCCCTGTTGCAAAAGGATCTAACGTGCCGCCGTGACCATTTTTCTGGGCATTAAATAACCGTCTGGTTAAATTGACAACTTGCGTCGACCCCATGCCTTCCGGTTTGTCAACCACCAACCAACCATTAATCTTGTCGCCTCTTTTATGCCTCATCGCCGCGTTTTAAATCTTGTTGCACTTTAGGATTATGAAGCAAACGTTCAATCTTATCAACTTCCGCCATTGTTGTATCCGGTTGAAAACGTATTTCAGGAACATAACGTAACATGGTTCTGGCCGCAACAACCTTGCGAAAATGATTGGCCGCCAGCTGCAGCGCCTTTTTGACATCCAACTCAAGATTTTTATCAGAAGTTACAAAGAAAACATCAGCATATTTCAAATCAGGAGAAACTGTTACCTCCATAATTGTGACTAAAGTATCAATCCCCTCCAAATTGCGCACTCGACCAAAATTAATCTCCTCCGCAATAATCTTTTTGATTTCTTGCCCTACACGTAGCTGTCTTTGTGATAGTTCTTTAATTGCCATAATCAATACCTCTACAATCAAGCCAATTTTGCAGCAATTGCTTCAATCTCATAACATTCAATAAAGTCACCGACCTGAATGTCGTTATAATTTTCAAAGCTCATTCCGCATTCATAACCTTCTTTGACCTCTTTGACATCATCCTTAAAGCGTTTAAGCTGTCCGAGATTGCCGTCATGAATTACCACATTATCACGCAATAAACGTATTTTGGCACCACGTTTTACCATGCCTTCCGTAATCATACAACCAGCCACTTTACCAACACCGGTAATGTTAAAGACATTACGTATTTCGGCATAACCGAGTATTTTTTCTTTCAATTCCGGAGAAAGCATTCCCTCCAGACCTTTTTTAACATCATCAGCCACATCATAAATAATTGAATAATATCTAATATCTATTCCGTCGCGACGCGCCATATCACGAGCTTGAGGAATTGCACGGACGTTAAAACCGATAATAAATGCGTGCGAAGCCTTGGCTAAAGTAACATCAGATTCTGAAATCGGACCAACTGCAGAATGCAAAATCTGAACACTTACTTCACTAGTCGACAACTTATTTAATGTGCCTTCAATTGCTTCAATTGAGCCTTGAACATCGGCTTTAATAACCACCGGCAAATGTTTTATCTCGCCGGATTTAATTTTATCAAGCATTTGTTCCATTGCCGATTTTGCACTCTTAACCAGTTTTGCATCGCGTTCTTTTTGCACACGATAGTTCACAATTTCTTTGGCCTGAGCCTCACTTTCAACCACATTAAAATTATCACCTGCGGCCGGAGTACCTTGCAATCCCAGAATTTCAACCGGAGATGCCGGACCAACTTCGTGCATTTTCTGCCCATGTTCATTGAACATAGCACGGACGTGCCCCCATTCCTTTCCGGCAATAATTATATCACCAATCCGCAAAGTTCCTTGCTGTACCAGCAATGTCGCAACCGAGCCTCGACCTTTTTCCATCTTAGCCTCAATAACCGTACCCTTAGCCTTGCAATGCGGATTTGCTTTCAAATCCAAAATTTCTGCTTGCAATAAAATTGCCTCAAGAAGTTTGTTGATGTTAATACGTTTTTTTGCCGAAACCTCAGCACACAAACACTCTCCACCAAGTTCTTCAACCGCAATTCCATGCTGCAAAAGTGTGGTTTTAACCTTCATAGGATCTGCACCGGGTAAGTCAATTTTGTTAACCGCAACCACTATTGGAACCTCGGCAGCCTGAGCATGACGGATAGCTTCAATAGTCTGCGGCATAATACCATCATTAGCTGCTACTACCAAAACCACAATATCAGTAACCTTCGCTCCGCGAGCACGCATTTCAGAAAAAGCCTCGTGTCCGGGGGTGTCAATAAATGTAATCTTCTTACCGCCTTCAACCTCAATTTGATAGGCACCGATATGCTGAGTAATACCACCAGCTTCCTTGGCAACAACATTTGTCTCACGCAAGGCATCAAGCAACGATGTTTTACCATGGTCAACGTGTCCCATAACCGTAACCACAGGAGCGCGCGGCAACTGTTTATCTGCAGCACTGTCTTCCTCATTTTTCAAAACATCTTCTACATCGCTGTCTGCCACGCGTTTCCATTTATGTCCCATCTCTTCAACAATAATCTGAGCAGTATCTGCATCTATTGCTTGGTTTATGGTTGCCATAACCCCTAACGCCATCAGCTTTTTGATAACATCAGCGCTTTTTTCCGCCATACGATTAGCCAATTCCTGAACCGTAATCACTTCAGGAATAACCACCTCTTTAATAATCTTTTCTTGCGGAGAAACTACCGTCACTACAGGTTTAGGTTGTTTTTTCTTGAAACGGCGACGCGGAGCTCCAAAACCATAATCATCATCATAATCATCATCACTGTTTCCATAGCTGTTAATGCTGACCTTATTATTACGGCGCTGTGGCTCAAAACTGCGCTTGGTGATTTTCTTGCGTTCTTGTTCAAACGCTTCATTGCGGCTTACATTATGTTTTTTGCCCGAAAAACCATCATCATCTTCGTCGTCAAAATCTTTAGAGTAACGTTCTTTATCCTTATTTTTGAAACTCTTATCATCTGAAACAGCACCTGATGACATCATTGATTGAACCGCCGCTGCTGCTTGAGTTGCCTTTTCTTTTGCTTCTTTTTCATCAGCTTCTTTAGCCACTGCATTCTTAGTCGCCAAACGCTCTGCCTCTTCAGCATCTTTACGTTCTTGCTCAGCCTTAATTTCCTCTTCAAGTTTACGGCGTTGCTGCTGTTTGACCTCTTCCTCAATCTTGCGCTTAGCTTCATATTCTTTGGCAGCAGCAATCAAACTCAATTTGGCTTGCGTAGCGGCATCAAGTTCCTTTCCTTTATCCGGCTCAGAACTCTGAGCCACAATCGTCCTCTTTTTACGAACCTCAACCTGAACGACTTTTTTTCCGTCATGCGAAGTCGACTTCTCGCTTACTCCCTTTAATGTAAGTGTCTTCTTGCCCTCACCAGATAAGGTCAATTTGGTTTTAGCGCTGTCCTCGGTCATATATAATTTTCTCCATATTTTTAAGAATTAATAAAATTTTGCCATCTTTGTAGCTGATTATACACCATTTGTGCCATATCGCTTTTCAATAAAGCTGCATGCACCGTATTTGTCCTATTTAATGCCTTGTCTAACTCCTCAACTTCAAATAACGTCAAAATTTCTACATTCTTTGCTGCGGCACAAATTTTGGCATGACCATCTGCTCCTGCATCAATCGCATCAAGCACAAATGCCACTTTTCCTGCCGCCAGTTTTTCTCTCACTTTATCAAAGCCAGAAATCAGCACTCCTGCCTTTCTGGCCAAATTTATAGCTTCTAACGCTCTATTTTTCAATATATTTTCGACAATTTCCGGCAAATTTTGCATAACTGCAGTATGTTTGCCAAATTTTCGAAATATATTTTTGCTTATAGCTTCGTTAAGAAGCTTACGAGAATTGGTAAGATAAAACCCCTTTCCCGGCAATTGTTTCTTAAAATCCGGTATCACCTGCCTATCCGGCGTGAGGGTAAACCGCAGCAATTGTTCCTGCGGTTTTTCCTCTCCCGTCAAAAGACAAGTACGTTTAGGATTACTTGTTTCCGTCATCCAAATTTTGCCCTTCAGTTACAAACCAGTGTTCACGAGCAGCCATGATCACTTTGTTGGCCTCATCAATAGATAAACTATTTTCACCCAATATTTCAATGAGTTCATCAGCTGCCAAATCTGCAACATCATCAAGTGTTTTGACACCATTTTCGGCCAATGTCAAAATCATATCCTGATCAAGACCGGCAACTGTTTTAATGGTTTCATCAATACCCAAAGTTTTGCTCTTTTTGGCAAACTCTGCATTGCGTTTTGCAATAAAATCTTTAGCGCGCTGCTGCAGTTCGGTAGCAACATCGTCATCAAATCCCTCAATTTCAGCCAACTCGCTCAAAGGAACACCGGCCACTTCATCAACATTGGTAAAACCTTCTGCAATCAGCAAATGTGCAATCATTTCATCAACATCGAGAGAATCCATAAAACGCTGTGAACGCACTTTGTTTTCATTCGCTCTGCGCTCTTGCTCTTGCTCTTCAGTCAAGACATCAATATCACATCCCAACAATTGTGAAGCCAATTTGACATTTTGCCCGCGACGGCCGATTGCCAAAGAAAATTGTTCTTGCGGAACAACCGCTTCAATACGATTATTTTCCTCGTCAATTACCACCTTGGTTACCTCTGCCGGAGCCAAAGCGCTAACCATATACTGAGCTCTATCCTCAGAATAAGGAATAATATCAATTTTCTCACCTTGCAGTTCTGTGACAACCGCTTGTACACGAATACCGCGCAAACCCACACAAGCTCCAACCGGATCAATAGTCATATCATTTGCCTTAACCGAAATTTTGGCTTTAGATCCCGGATCACGAGCAACGCTGATAATTTTTACAATACCATCATAAATTTCCGGAACTTCTTGTGTAAACAAAGCAGCCAAAAACTCCGGACAGGTGCGTGACAAGAAAATCTGCGGCCCCTTGTTTTCGCGACGAACATCTAAAACATAGGCACGGATTCTATCACCATTCTTAAACTTTTCCCGAGGAATAATTTCATCACGGCGCAAAATTGCCTCTGTTTTGCCAATATCAACAATCACATTTCCAAACTCGATTCGCTTGATTGTACCATTAACAATGGTGCCGATTTTTTCTTTATATTCTTCATATTGACGATTACGTTCTGCATCACGAACTTTCTGAACAATAACTTGTTTTGCGGTCTGAGCAGCAACACGACCAAAATCAATCGGCGGAAGCGGATCAATAATATATTCACCAACTTTGATGTTTTTATCAATTGCCTTCGCATCTTCCAACAAAATTTGTGTAAACTCGCTTTCTTCATCAAGTTCTTTCACAACTTCACGATATCTTGCCAAATTAATGGCGCCGGTTTTACGATCAATTGTAGCTCTTATGTCATGCTCAAAGCCATAACGAGAACGTCCGGCTTTTTGAATAGCCACTTCCATGGCCGCAAAAACATCTTCTCTATCAATATTTTTTTCTCTGGCTACAGTATCAGCAACCAAGATAATTTCGGGTCTGGGCATATTTTCAATATTTTGCATTTTTTCCTCGGTTAAAATTAGTGAATATGTTTATTCTTGTTCTTCTGCTTCGGCTTCAGCTTCCGCAGCCTTAAGAAGTTCATCAGTAAGCAAAAGTTTGGCTTTAGCAACAGCATCAAATGGAATAGTCCACTCCTTGCCGTCCATCAGCAAAATAATATCATCATTGTCAACACGAACTATGCGTCCCTTAAATCTTTTGCGCTTTTCAATTTCAATATCGGTTTCTACCTTAGCTTCAAAACCTGAAAAGCGGACAAAATTCTCCAAATTGACCAACGGACGATCAATCCCCGGAGAAGAAACTTCAAGTGTATATGCACCGGAAATCGGATCTTTTTCATCCAATATTGCAGAAATTGCACGGCTGACCATAGCACAATCATCGACCACAATATTTTTGCGGTCCTGACGCTCAATCATAACCTGCAAAGTAGGATTAACATTACCCACAGTCAAAACACGCACCAATTCAAAGCCAAGCTCAGCAACTATCGGCTCCAATATGTCATGCAGATGATGTTTCTTTTGCATTTTTACCTCTTTTTTTTCTAACAAAAAAGCGGGGCTTTTGACCCCACTTTCAAAAATTTTATGAAAGAATACAGTCTATATAACACAATATTTTTGTAAAATAAAGTATTTTTTTTGCAAAAAACAAAAAAAAGTTGATTTTGAGCGCTAGTGGGTATAATCTCCGATTGTTTTGATTTTTTGGAGATTTTAGAATGGAAAAATATATTACCACCCCGATTTACTATCTTAACGGTTTGCCACATATCGGCCACGCATACACATCAATTTTGGGCGATGTTATGAAAAAATTTGAGCAAATGCGGGGCAATAACGTATATTATTCCACCGGAACTGATGAACACGGGCAAAAAAATCAACATAGTATTGAAAATAGCGAATTATCCGCAGAAGAATTTTTGCAAAGACAAAGCGACAATTTTCGTAACTTGTTCATAAATTTAGGCATTGATTTTGACTTTTTTGTTCGCACATCACGACCGGAACATCAAAAAATTGTACAGGAAATTTTACAAAATATATACGATCGCGGACTGATTGTAAAAAAATCTTATGAAGGCCTGTATTGTGAAGGATGCGAACAATTCAAAAAGAAAAGCGATTTAGATGAAAACGGACATTGCCCCGATCACAAAACCGCCCCCAAAGCTATTAGCGAAGAAAACTATTTTTTCAAGCTTGAACCATATCGTCAATGGCTGATTGATTATATCAAAAGCCACCCCGATTGGATACAACCCGCAAAATATGCCAACGAGGTCTTAGGTATGCTCAAAGAGCCATTGGAAGATTTGTGCATTTCCCGCCCAAAATCCAGAGTTTGGCTTGGTGTAGAATTGCCTTTTGATACTAACTATGTTACCTATATTTGGTTTGACGCTCTGGTAAACTATATCTCAACCCTTAATTTTGGTCATAACCCTGATTTTGAAAATATTTGGAGCAACTCTCACCACCTTATTGCCAAAGATATTTTGAAACCTCATTGCATTTATTGGCCGATTATGCTTCATGCTCTGGGAGTTGCTCCGGTCAAACACTATTTCATCCACGGTTACTGGATTGGTGAAGGCGGCGTCAAAATGTCAAAATCGCTCGGCAACGTGGTTGACCCTGTCGAAATGGTTGATATTTTTGGAGTTGACGCTCTGCGCTTTTATCTGATTAACAATATGACAATGGCCGGTGACAGCCAAATCAGCCCCGATTTATTAAAACAAGGCTATAAAATTTTGGCCAACAACATCGGCAACTTGCAAATGCGCGTATTAAAAATGGTACAAAAAAACCTTAATAGCAAAGTGCCATCCAAAGCCGCTCTGAACGACGAAGACAAACAATTGCTCAACAATATTGCCAAACGTTTTACAAGCGTCTTCCGCAAAGATATAGGACTGGAAACAATTAGCGAGCTTGCCGAAAGCATCATCTCCGCCGGAGATGCAACAAATGCCTATTTTGCAGCAAATACGCCTTGGGTTTTGGCCAAAGATCCGGCGCAAAAAGACCGTTTTGAGGCGGTAGTTTATACCACACTCGATGCTTTGCGACTTATTGGCAATGCCTTGTATCCGATTGCACCGACCACCGCCGGCAAAATTGAAACTTCGCTCGGAATTGAAAATCCACAGTTTGTTGCCGAATTTAAGCCGATGTCATTGGCAGAAGGCGCGGCAATCAAGGTCGGCGATCCTCTGTTCCCGATGATTGAAGAAAAATAATCTGGCAACAAAAAAACCTCGGCATTACCGAGGTTTTTTT
>CADBMA010000026.1 GCA_902795665.1 uncultured Rhodospirillales bacterium | reverse complement strand
TGTGGCAACGTCGCGATGATAATTCGGTGCGCGCTGAAATGACTATTTATGTTGAGCGCGAAGGGCAAAAGAAAATTATTATCGGGCAGGGCGGTCAAATGATTAAAAAAATTGGTGAAAAGGCACGCAAAGATTTGGAAGCAATGCTGGATTGCCGAATTCATTTATTTTTATATGTAAAAGTGCGCGAAAATTGGGTTGATGATCCGGCGCGATACAGTGATTGGGGCTTAAATTATAATGCCTGATACCTCTTTATTTTAGTGCAACAGTGATTATATTGCGCTTGTAAAATAAGGAGGAAGGAATGAGACGCGGAAAATTTCGCCATCATGGTAAATTTTTTAACAAAGTCTGGAGTTTTTTGGTCAGTAGCTCAATGGCCTTTTTATTAGCGATATTGGCCATGATTGTGGGATATTATCAGTTTTATCTTTCGCGGCCGATATTAGAATATTCTTCTTCAACGGATAAAATTGTTTCTACCTCTGCTTCTGAGGGGGTGCACCTGCATATTGATGGGATTAATTATAAAAATATATACCGCTCAGTTGTCTCATTGGTCAATAACGGTGAGGAAGCATTGTCAGGCAGTGATGTTTCTCCTTTAGGGCATGATCCGATACGTATTCCGATACCACCACAAGTGAAGATTGTGTATTATAGTATAAATTATGAGAATACTTCGCCGGAGGTAGATGCACAGTTATTGAGGATTAAAGATGGCATAGTTATAAAATTTGGTTATCTCAATCCCGGAAACAGTGTTGCGGTTAATTTGTACAGTGAGCAAGATTATGACCAATTTAAGGTTGTTGGGTCAGCAGTAGGTGTGAACGAAATTACTCAGACACTTAATCATCGTCAGACCAAGCGCATGATAATATGGGGTGTAATTGGGACAATTATTTTTTATTTGTTATTTTCACTTTGGTACTTTCACCGTCACCGCAATCTGCCCAGAATATAAAAATGATTGTAACTTTATGTAAAACTGTGCAATCACTTATTCAGGTTTGGTTGTGAGGGGTTTATAGTTTCTCTGAAGTGCCTACTTTACAGCATGGGCAAAGTATAATATACAATACTTGTTATATATACTTGGAGAAAAGACCATGATGCGAGATTTTGTGCGCTTTTGTTTACGCTGTTTTTTTAGATTGTTTAAGGTTCGCTTTGAAATGCGGTTTGATCCTTCAAAGCTGCCGACTAAGGGATTGTATATTTCCAACCATGTTTCATATGTTGATCCAATTGTGTTGTTTGCGTTTTTGCCGGGAAATCCTATTTTTGCACTGCAAGGTCACTTATATCGCAGTTATTGGGTGCGTTTGCTTATGAAAACAGCAGATGTAATGGAATATGGTAATATTGATGTTCCAGATCTGAAAAATCTGATTAATAAAGTTAATTCGGGACGTTTGTGTGTTATGTTTCCGGAAGGACGTATGACTAACAACGGCAATATTATGAAAATTTATGAATCGGCGGGGTTGCTTGCGGACAAGACGAATTCTCCGGTTATTCCAATTTGGATTAATGGTTTGCAGTATTGCCATTTTTCTAAAACAGGCGGTCGTTTGCCGCGTCGCTATTTTCCTAAGGTAAAAATTGTTGTTGATGAACCTCGTCCGCTAAAACTGAAAGATGAGCTTCGCCATCAACGCAATCATATCTCTAATGAAATTTATATGATAATGCGGGAGCAAGCATTTGAGTCGATGTATAATCCTGAGCTAACAGTGTTTACACAGCTGATTAAGGCTTCAAAAATTCATGCCAAAAAGGCTTTTGGTTTCAAACGACCGAAAGTTTTGGAAGATATAACTCGTAAGCCTAAAAGTTTTAAGGATATTATGCTTGCTTCATATGTTTTAGGACGACATTTTGCCCAAAACTCAAAACATCAGGAATCGGTAGGAATTATGTTGCCGAACTCGGTTGCCGCAGTTTGTACTTTTTTTGGGCTTAATGCTTACGGACAAGTTCCAGTTATGATTAATTTTAGCGCAGGAGTGCAGAATATTGTCAGCGGCCTTAAAACTACACAGGCTCAAAAGGTGATTACGTCGAAGATGTTTGTTAAAAAAGCCGGTTTGGAGGAAGTTATTGCCGCAATTAAAGAAAATGGCGTGACAGTTTATTATTTGGAAGAAGAGGCCAAAAAAATCTCAATTTGGGCAAAAATTCTTGCTTATTTGCAGTATAAAATAAAATATGTTCCGTACAAGGCAACTCCTGATGATCGTGCGGTTATTTTATTTACCTCAGGTTCAGAGGGGGCTCCAAAGGCGGTGGTGCTTTCCAATCGCAATGTTATTTCCAATGTGTGGCAGATTGCAACTTTTGAAACTCTTAACCGCCGTGATGTTGTGCTTAATTCTATGCCAATTTTTCATAGTTTTGGTCTGGTTTTGGGGACTTTGTATGCTTTGTATCAAGGAGCAAAAGTTTTCTTATATCCATCACCTCTTCATTTTCGTGTTATAAGCGATTTGTTGTATGAGCTAGAAGCTACGGTTATGATTGGAACAGATACCTTTTTCCGTAGTTATGCCAAAATTTCACATCCGCTCGATTTTGGTTCTCTCCGTTTGTGCTATGCCGGTGCGGAAGGAGTTAAATTGGATACTCGTAATATTTTGAACGAGCGCTTGGGAGTGCGTTTGATGGAGGCCTATGGAACGACCGAATGTTCTCCTGCAGTTGCCGGAAATAATATGGTGTTTAATAAGTTTGGCACTATCGGCAAACTTTGCCCCGGAATGCAGTGCCGTCTGGATAAGGTCGATGGTATTGAAAAAGGCGGTGAGTTGGTAGTTAAAGGTCCGAATGTTATGTCCGGATATATATTGGCTGACAATCCTGGGGTTCTGGTGCCGCCGGAAGATGGTTGGTATCATACCGGTGATGTGGTTGAAATTGATGAAATCGGTTTTATCAGTATTAAAGATCGCATTAAACGTTTTGCCAAAATCGGCGGTGAAATGGTATCTCTGCGCGCAGTTGAAAACATGATTAATAAGGCTTTTGAAGGCAGAGATGATTTTTGCTGCGGTGTAGTGGCAATTCCGCATGAACATAAAGGTGAGCAAATTGTTGTGGCTACTAATGAGCATAGTTTAACAACTGCAATGTTGCGCGATTTTATTAAACAGAACGGTTATCCCGAACTATATATGCCGCGTACGATTTTATATAGGGATAAAATTCCCATGTCGGCTACGGGTAAAATTGATAATGTCACCTTGAAAAAAGAAGTTCTGGCTGAATTGCAACAGCAAGCGTCTGATGCGGCATAAAGACGTTTTTCTTTTGATATGAAGCCGAGTGTAAAAGCTCGGCTTTTGCTTTGCGTAATATTCTTGACAATAGATA
>CADBMA010000025.1 GCA_902795665.1 uncultured Rhodospirillales bacterium | reverse complement strand
GGAGGCGTCAATTTTTTTGCCCTCCAGTAAATTCATGCGGACATCGATATCTTTGTTAATCATATCAATTTTTTCTTCCAGTCGTTTGATTTTAAATTCAAGCTCATCGAGTTTGCCGGAGGTTGCGCGCACTTGCTCATCA
Organism: uncultured Rhodospirillales bacterium; assembly: GCA_902795665.1. GTDB lineage: Bacteria > Pseudomonadota > Alphaproteobacteria > RF32 > CAG-239 > JAFUYI01. The sequence goes on along the minus strand of CADBMA010000025.1, from coordinate 4,403 downwards.
AGACGGCTGACTTTTACAACCATATCGCCATCATCGTTCTCATTATACATACGGCGCTGCAATATTTTTATATCTTCGCGTATATCTGACAACTCTTGCTGGAGAACAATCACGTCTTGCGCATGAACAGTTCCGGAAAACAACATTAGTGCAAATAAGCTCCAAAATATCATTTTTTTCATTTTTTCATTCCTCAAATTTTTCTTTTAAAATATTGCAAAAATTTTAATATCTCAAGATAAAAAAAGAGGTATCCAACGGATACCTCTTTAATCTGTATAAAATCGTCGGCTTATTCAGCTGTTTTAACAACAGTAACAGCGCGACGGTTTTGAGCCCAAGCAGCTTCGTTGTTGCCCAAAACTGCCGGTCTTTCTTTACCATAAGAAATGGTTTCGATTCTGTCAGCAGCAACACCTTGGCTTACCAAGTAGTTTTTAACGGCATTAGCACGACGCTCACCTAAAGCCAAGTTGTATTCTCTGGTGCCGCGATCATCGCAGTGACCTTGAACAACTACGTTAACTTTATTGTGTTTTTTAAGCCATTTAACCTGAGTATCCAGAGCTTCTTTAGCGTTGTCAGTCAAAGCTGAACTATCAAAGTCGAAGTATACAACATCAACAGCATCAGCCATAAAGCTACGAGCTTCTCTGGAATCGCATTCACTGCCGCCAAACAATTCGCTGGTAGTCGAGCAGGCAGACAGCAATGCAACTACACAGAACAAACCTAAAAGTTTTTTCATTTTATTTTCTCCATATATGGTTTTTAATTTTGTAAATACACATTGCTAAATTAAGCAATAAGAATTAATTTTTCAATAACAAAATTTAAAAAAAGCAAAAAAAATAGAACTTTTTATATATTTTGTTTGATTTCTTCAAAATTTTAAAGAAAAAAAAGCGTGAGTTAACTCACGCTACATCGCTCGAAATAATCGAAAACAAAGTTTCTGTATCCTCATTACGGGGAGCGCCCTGCAACAAGATAGCAAGTTTTTCTTTATTGCCTTCGACCAAACTCGGAAATTCTTTGAGCAGACATGCCAACTCGCTGAGATTAATATCTTCTCGGCTTGTGGGAAAAACGCTTTGGAAATATTCCTTAAGCATTTTTCTTTGTTCTTGGCAATTCTTTTCAATGTACTGTCTGGTTAATCTCCATCCGCCTAAACTCTCACCTTCAAGATCATACACCGCTACAGACCAAAACTTATCCAGCATTGGTGTCAGAGCGTAGGTCGTTCTGTAAAGAGTTTCAAATTTTTTTAAGTCCATGTTGTTGTAATTTTTTAATAATTTATATTAATCGGGATGTTATTATTTTTATGATGTGATGTCAATATCAAAATCCAAAACCAAAAAGGGAGAATTACCAGCAATGCAAGCAATTCTCCCTTTTTTGTTTTGCAGCTTATGCTATTTTAGCAAGCTTTTTTGCAGCAGCAATTTACTTCTTCTTGCTTGTCGTTTTTGTGACGAATCGCAGCCTGTGCAGCAGCAAGGCGTGCTACCGGCACACGGTACGGAGAGCATGAAACATAGTTCATACCGCAAGTTTGGAAGAAGTCAATTGACGCAGGATCGCCGCCGTGCTCACCGCAAACACCAAGCCAAATTTTCGGATTGGCTGCACGAGCCTTAAAGCAAGCCATCTTGACCAGCATACCAACGCCCTCAACATCAATTGATGCGAATGGATCAGCAACATAAACACCGCGAGCGCGATACTCATCCAAAATAGCACCTGTATCATCACGGCTCATACCAAGAGTGGTTTGTGTTAAGTCATTGGTACCAAAACCAAAGAACTCAGCACTCAAAGCCAGCTCATCAGCTTTTAAGGCGGCACGCGGCAACTCAATCATTGAACCGACTTCATATACAACTTTTTTGCCCTTTTCAGCAAAAACCTTCTCGGCTGTTGTATCGATAATATTCTTCACAATATCGAGTTCTTTCTTAGAACCTGTCAAAGGAACTTCGATTTCCGGCACAACTTTAATTCCGGCGTCGGCGCATTCAATAGCGGCCTCAATAATCGCGCGAGTTTGCATTTCGCAAATTTCCGGATAAGTAATCGGCAAACGGCAACCACGGTGACCAAGCATCGGGTTGGCTTCGTGCAAAGCGTCAGCTCTATTCTTAACTTGTTGCAAAGTCATGCCCATTTTGTCAGCCAAATCTTGCATTTCGGCATCTGTATGCGGCAAGAACTCATGAAGCGGAGGATCGAGCAAGCGAACAACAACCGGCAGACCGTTCATAATTTTGAACAAATCTTTAAAGTCTTGTTTTTGATATGGCAGCAAGCGAGCCAAAGCTGCGCGGCGGCCTTCTTCGTTGTCGGCCAAAATCATTGCGCGCATATCAGGAATTCTTTCTGCATCAAAAAACATATGTTCTGTTCTGGCTAAACCAATTCCCTGAGCGCCAAAATCACGAGCTGTTTGAGCATCTTTTGGAGTTTCGGCATTAGCACGAACTTCTAAGGTACGAATTTCATCAACCCAGCTCATCAGCTTACCAAAGTTACCGCTATTGGTATCTGCCTTAACTGTCGGAACCTGACCTTCAATAATCTGGCCTTTTCCGCCGTCCAAAGATACCCAATCGCCTTCTTTAACAACAACGCCAGACTTGGTGGTCATGGTTTTGTCTTTATAGCTGATAACAATATCTTGTGAACCCGAAACGCAAGGTGTTCCCATACCACGAGCAACAACCGCTGCGTGTGAAGTCATACCGCCGCGGGCAGTAATAACGCCTTGAGAAGCGTGCATACCGCCGATATCTTCCGGAGAAGTTTCATTACGAATAAGGATAACTTTTTCACCTTTAGCGGCCCAAACTTCAGCGTCTTCGGCGCAGAATACGGCGCGACCGACGGCAGCACCAGGAGAAGCCGGAAGCCCTGTTGCAATAACGTTTTTCTCAGCTTTCGGATCAAGCATTGGGTGCAGCAACTGATCTAATTGGTCAGCACCAACGCGCATAATAGCTTCTTCTTTGTTGAGCAAGCCTTCTTCTACCATTTCAACAGCCATGCGAACAGCGGCCTGAGCAGTACGTTTACCGCTACGGCATTGGAGCATCCAAAGTTTTCCGTGTTCAATGGTAAATTCCATATCTTGCATATCTTTGTAGTGAGCCTCCAAGTTATTACGAACATCAACCAGCTCTTGATAAAGATGCGGCCATTTTTCTTCCAACGAAGTGCCGTCGCCTTTAGATGCCATTGGCTGAGGTGTTCTAATACCGGCCACAACGTCTTCGCCTTGAGCATTAACCAGATATTCGCCATAATATACGTTTTCACCGGTTGCAGGATCACGAGAGAAGCAAACACCGGTAGCGCAGTCATCGCCGGCATTACCGAATACCATGGTTTGAACATTAACCGCTGTACCCCAGTCACCCGGAATATTGTTCAATTTACGATAAGTAATTGCGCGGTCAACCATCCAAGAGCCGAACACTGCTCCAATACCTGCCCACAACTGATCCCATGGATCTTGGGGAACAATTTTGCCAGCTTTTGCGCCGATTTCTTTATATTGAGCGACCAATTCTTTCAAATCTTCGGCAGTCATATCAGTATCAGATTTATAGCCTTTAGATTTTTTCATATTTTCCAATGCATCTTCATACAAATCAAGATCAGCACCCAAAACCACGTCAGAAAACATTTGCAGAAAACGACGATATGAATCATACGCAAAACGTTCCGAACCAGAAGCTTTGGCCAAAGCTTTAACTGTTTCATCATTCAGTCCGAGGTTCAAAACCGTGTCCATCATGCCCGGCATAGAAACTCTTGCGCCGGAACGAACTGAAAAAAGCAACGGATTGTTTGCATCAGCAAATTTTTTGCCCATAATTTTTTCAACATCGGCAACGGCTTGTTTTACCTGTTCTTTAAGATCTGATGGATAAGTATGATTGTTATTGTAATAATATGTGCATACTTCTGTTGTGACTGTAAATCCTGGAGGAACCGGCAAACCTACCTTATTCATTTCTGCAAGGTTAGCGCCCTTACCGCCGAGGAGATTACGCATAGAGGCATCGCCTTCGGCTTTGCCGTCTCCAAATGTATATACCCACTTACTCATGGTTTATCTGTGCTCCTATTAGCATAAGGTTGAAACAAAAATCATATTGATTGATATGATTTCACACTATAATTCGCGCTCAATCTATAACAATTACCCTTATACTGCAAGAAAAAAATAATTGCACTCCCATGCTTTTTAAAAAGATTCACCGCTGATTGCGGGGCGTTTTTTATGTATTAGTCACCAGCTATACTGTATTCAGCATAAAAGCGGAGAGCGTGTGCGCCAGATACAAAATATTTTGTTTGGTCAAGGCACAATGCCAAGTTGGCGCGGTGGCCGT
>CADBMA010000024.1 GCA_902795665.1 uncultured Rhodospirillales bacterium | reverse complement strand
TTTTTTTGTCTTGCATAGTTTTATAACTCCATAATTTTGTTAAAACAAAACCGCCTTTATAAAAAAGGCGGAGGAGCTCAAAAACTGTCACAGAACAGTCACCGTTATTCAATATATTACCGGCACTCCCCCAGTTATGGAGGATATTTTCTGTGAAGATGTTTTTGAGACACCACAACCGACCTCTCGGCTGCGTAATTAAAGTATGATATTATCAAGAAAATGGCAAGAATTTTTTATTATCACTATCTTTTCAAAATAAAATATAAATAAAAAAGCCGGACAACAAGTCCGGCTCTGAGAAATCTTCTGCTTAATACTAAAATCCTTCAATATCAAGACGTTTACGAAGTTGTTTGCGAGATCTGCGAATTGCTTCTGCCTGACGGCGAGCTTTTTTCTCACAGTTTTTCTCGTGGCAGCGTCTCAATTTCATTTCACGGAAAATACCTTCACGTTGCATTTTCTTTTTCAAAACTTTCAAAGACTGACCAACATCATTACCAATAACAGTAACTTGAACCACTTAAATCACCTCATTTCAACTTCAAAATTTAAACTAACGACCACATATCATATAAAAAATTAAAAATCAACCCTTTTTATGCAATAATATTAGGGATAATCTTTGCTTCTACATTAGCAATCTTTTTCTTTACACCGCTGCGCATAGAATTGAGCTGCTTAGCTTGAGCAAAATCAATCATATTATTCCGCGCAACCAGATGTCTGATATCAGAGCAGACTCTGCGCTCTTCCAGTTTTAACTCACAAAGCTGGTGTTGAAGCTTGCTAAGGGTGTCATTTTTAATCATATTACATTCTTTCTTTTATGAAAAAGTTTTTTATCTTTTGCAAAATTTTATTGAAATGTAGCACGTTTATGATAAAAAATCAACCGATAAATCATAAACAGGAGACTAAAATGAGGCAGATTAAGAGAATCGGTATTTTGACCAGCGGCGGTGACTGTTCAGGGCTTAACGCGGTTATTCGCGCAGTGGTTAATGCTGCCAATGGCAAAAAATGGGAAGTATTTGGTATAAAATTTGGTACAGATGGCTTAACCCGTCGTCCGCTGCAATATGAAAAACTTACAGTAGACAGTTTTTCTAATACTCCGTGGCCGCGATTAAGCGGTTCATACCTTGGTTCTCTGAATAGCGGCGTCAAATTAGAGTCTATGGATAATCTTTCAAAACTTTTTGGAGAAGGAGCGCGTGAACTTGGCATTGATGCCTTGGTCGTAGTCGGTGGAGATGGCTCAATGAATATTGTCAGCAATTATTGCCGTTTGGCCGGCATTAAAATGGTCGGCATTCCAAAGACTATTGACAATGACACCCCTATTACCGATTCTTCAGTTGGTTTTGCTACAGCTTGCCAAGTATGCGCTGACGCATTGGATAGTCTTTCTTTGACTGCCCGCTCACATAATAGAGCATTGATTTTGGAAGTTATGGGACGCGATGCCGGACATTTGGCAATGCATTCAGCTATCGCCGGCATGGCAGATGTTTGCCTTGTTCCGGAAATTCCATATAAAATTGACTCAATAATCAACAAATTGAAGTCCATCAAAAAAGCCGGACGCGACTATGCCTTGATAGTCGTTTCAGAAGGCGTAAGACGCGAAGACGGTCAGCACGTTTCTGCAGCAACCAATAAAATTGGCGAAACAGTTTATGGTGGGATTGGACAGTATCTCAGTGCTGAATTGAACAAACGTTACAAGGAGTTTCAAACTCGGGTTACAACCCTTGGTCATGTTCAGCGTTCCGGAACACCATTGGCCATAGATCGCATTTTGGCCACAATGTTTGGCGCCAAAGCTATTGAATTGCTGTCATTAGGACATACCAATCGCATGGTGGTATGGAAAAACAACGAAATTGCCGACTATGATATCGATGAGGTTGTTAAAGAAGGCACAACATTGCTTGATCCTAACAGCGATTATGTTAAGGCAGCACGAGCCACGGGTATGTACGTTGGCGAAGAATAAA
>CADBMA010000023.1 GCA_902795665.1 uncultured Rhodospirillales bacterium | reverse complement strand
GCTTTGTGCATGGCCTTATAAACACCGGCCGATTTTGGCGCTGTTGCCAAATATGCAACCAGCTGCATAACAGCCAAATCACCCTCTGGAGAACCAAGTCTGTCATATGTTTCCCAACAGGCAATTGCCTGTGTTATCGCATTAGGATCTGCCAACGAAACATCTTCTATCGCAAAACGCGTCAGCCGCCGCAATAAATATTTGGCATCTTCTCCTGATGTCAACATACGTGCCGCCCAATACAACGCCGCATCAACATCTGATCCGCGCAACGATTTATGAACCGCCGAAATCAGATTATAATGCCCATCACGCCCCTTGTCATAAATGGGAGCTCGTGAACGGATAATATTAATAACATTATCCTTATTAAATATTTCGCCGTCTTTGGCATAGTTAAAAACACTCTCCGCCATATTCAAAATATAACGACCATCGCCATCGGCCGTTGCTTTCATCAGTTCGCGCGCCTCATCATCAAGCGGCAGCTTGCGCCCGATTTCTTTTTCAGCACGCTGAAGCAAAACCTCAAAATCATCAGATGTCAGACGATTTAGTACAAAAACCTGACAACGCGAAAGCAATGCCGCATTGAGCTCAAAAGACGGATTTTCCGTGGTTGCACCAACCAAAATTATTGTACCATCTTCAACATACGGCAAAAAACCATCTTGCTGTGACTTATTAAAACGATGAATCTCATCAACAAACAGCAATGTTCCCTTGCCTTGCAATGACCGACGCTCTTGAGCATATTGAAATACACGTTTCAAATCAGCGACTCCTGAAAAAACCGCCGATATTTGCTCAAAATACAAATTTGTATGCTCCGCAATCAAACGAGCAATTGTCGTCTTGCCGCACCCCGGTGGACCCCATAATATAAAAGAGCTGATTTTTTGCGCCTTTACCATTCTGCCCAATGGCGAATTATCCCCGACAAGGTGATCCTGTCCGACAACTTCACCCAAAGACTTTGGACGGAGTCTGTCCGCAAGAGGGCGTTTTACTTGATTTGAAAACAATGTATCTTCCATGACTGCACCTCTAGCGCTCATAACCGCTGCGTTCAATATTTATCTGTTTTTTAGAACGACTGCGATTGGCCAACTCACGCCGTTTGCGCTCTTCGATAACTTGGCGCAATTCTTCTTTATTAGCACGATTTTGGTTGCGCACATATTCCAAAGCTTCCTTATCTTCGGCCGGAGCTTTTTCTTTGCCCGACATTGCTTTATGTATCTTTTGACCGATTTTTACCAGCTTGCCTACATCCATACCCTTATAACCGGCAACATTGATAACCCCGAACTGTTTGCCTCCATTTAGGAAAAAATCCGTAAAATCAATATTCGCCCCCACACGCGATTTTTTTACTTTGGGCGCCAAAATTCTTTTTAACTCATCGGCTGACGGAACACGCCCCAAAGCTTGCGCAATCTGCTCCGGAGTAATAATGCACTCACTTAAATCAAGCTCCATAATATTTACACCGGTAAAATCAACACCGGTAAAATCAACCCCGCGCAAACTGACCTTGCTCAAATCTATTTTGCGCAGATCCAACATTGTTAAATTAATGCGGGTTAAATCAAGCTTTTCCGGATAATATTTAGCCACAAACTCTATCAGTTGCTGCAGCTCTTCAAGAGTAATGTCATCAATTTCCAAATCAAGAAGAATGGCATCTTGAAAAAAAGCATCTGTAAAAACAACATTTTTCAATTTTGCACCGGTAAAATTGGTGCCGATTATTTGCGCTCCGGCAAAAGTGGCGCCGGATAAATCAGCGCCGGATAAATTGGTATTGGTAAGATTGGCGCCCGAAAAATCTGCGCCGCGTAAATCTGATCCGGAAAAATTAACTCCGCTCAAATTTGCTGCCGAGAAATTGGCATCTTGCAGATTTTCGTGATCAAATTCTCCATTTTCAAGGTTCTTGCCATTAAATTCAATATTTAAAAGCGGCAAATCCTCATCATCTTCTTCATTATTTTTAGAAACTGCGTGCCACTCATTGCCGCCTCCGGATGTTCCAACCTCAGAATCGTCGTCATCATCATTTTCTTCATCATCTTCATCATCGCTATCTTCATCGTGATAGCCATTTTCATCGCTGTCTATATCATCATCAAAGACATCGTCCACATCTTCGTTATCTTCTTCATAATAATCATCTTCATCAACTTCAGGACGATAGCGCACGGCATTTTCATCTTCTTCAAAATCCTCATGCGGGGGAAAAGAATCATCTTCCTCCAAATACTGATCGCTTATTGGCTCTTCTGCTTCTGCCGCTGCCATTTCTGCCAGAGTTTTATCTCTAATTGCTTTTAGCGCTTCAATTTTATCTCTATCAGCAACCATACAAGTCTTACCTCTCTTATTTCTTGGCTGTAATAATAGACCAATTTTTTCATTTTGACAAACTTTTTATCAAAAATCATCTATTGTTTCAATCGCAAGTATTTGTTGCGCAATATCATAGCCAAAACCTGCTCGCACCAAAGCCGCCAAATCTTTTTGCCTGTTTAATTTTCGATTTTCTTCATCTGTGCGCCATGGACCGATTTTCTTTTTTTGCGCAAAACGTAACGCCATTTCTTTTTCATCAAATTCACGATTCTGCAGAACTTCGTCAACAATATCCTCACCAATTCCTTTCTGCATCATCTTTTGGCGAATATAGCGTTCCGGCTTGCCGGCATTTAAATATCCATCTATCTTAAACTCAGCATAGCGATTATCATTAATATAGCCAAGCCTCACCATTTTTTCGACAATATCCTCAATCCATTGTTCGGCTTCCGCAACATCAAAATCCGAAGTTTGTCTGGCATAGTCAAATACTCTGCGCTTTAAAACCTGCCGCAGATTATCTGCCGAAGTTTCAAACCGCTCCAGATAGTAAAGTGCAATATTTTGCAACCTTTTCAAGGTCATTTTGCGTATTTTTTTAGTCGCCGGAATTATTTTTTTCATATTTGTCAACATCTATTTGCTTGCAATTTAAATCAACTGTATATAATATTCTACAATAATGTAAAATGTGTCAACAACTATGGATTGAACAATGATGAAAAAAATTATCGCCGTATTCGGCATATTGGCAATGATTAGCGCTTGTGCTGCTTCTGAAGAAAAAGCCGCTCCGCAACGATATAGAGAAGCACGTTTTGACGCTCAGCAAGAAATTGAACTTAAAGTTAATAAAGTTGAAGTGGTTTCAGAATTTGTCCCCTCCTTCACCCGCCCGAATGTTGAGCATCTTTTTCCGGTATCTATTGAAAAAACCGCTATGAATTGGGCCAATGATCGCCTGAAGGCTGTTGATTTTTCATCAAACAAACAAGCTACTTTTACCGTAAAAGATGCCAGCGTAACAGAAGAAGTTATTCGCTCTGAAAAATTGTTTGAAAAAGACAGCATTAAATATCGCGCCAAACTGGCCGTTGTCTTAAAAATCAGCGATCCTTCAAAGTTCTCGAGCGCTGAAACGTCTCTTGACGCATGGCGTGAGCTGACAATCCCCGTAGATACTTCTATTGAAGAAAAAGAAGTTTACTGGAAAAATATGGTTGATAAATTGTTTGAAGAGTTCAATACCCGTATGCAAGTAAATATCCACAAATACCTGAATATGTACGTGGACAACAGTCAACTGATTACTGATTACGAATAAATTAGTTACAAGCAAAAACCAAACTATCGCCCGCATTAAACTGCAATATCGGCATTTTAATGTTTTGGGCGATTTTTTTACCCGCCTTCAAAACGCGGCAACTTCCATAAAACACCGCACTAGATGCTTTCAGCGGCGCTTCCGAACAAAATTCAAAATATTCTCCGGGCTCAATTTCGGGCATTTCCCCCTGAAAACCCGGAGTGCTGTCTGAAAAAGAGTTTCCATTCGAATCCGTAATATTCCAATCTTTGCCAACCAGAGTAATTTTTTCATCTGAAGTATTTTCAATACAAAAATAATACCCCCACACAAACTCCTGCCCCGAAGCACGGCGACGAGTATCAACCAGCTCAGAGCCGGCAGTAATCAGCAAATCATCAGTCTGCATTGTTACCATTTCTTGTGTGTTTGACATTTTTAACCTTTTCTTAAGTTTTATTACCGAAAAGTTACCAGACGATGTCAAATATGCAATCAGAGATTCATGTTGTTCACAAAGTTATACACATATATATTTTACATACCCGTCGACCTGAGCAGAGTTTCCTTTATACAAAAAGCGCTCCACTAAGGGAGCGCTCAAAAAGATTATTTTTCTTTTTCTTCATCTGCGGTCTCTTCCTCCAACCGCTCATGTTCGCATCTCGGGGAGCGAATGGATACTTTTCCGCCCAGCAGCTTAACACCGCTGAGAGAAACATCACGCCCGCCGGAAATTGCCAACATAATCAGCAGCGCCGTTCCCAAGCTATCCCAATCAACCACGGTAACACTTGGCACCAGAGGCCACATTACGCAGTTCATAAAATAGCCGCCGACCAGCGCCCAGCCAACAACCGGTATCCAGTAGCGTTTGACCGCTTTCCGAAACGGCTGGCAATCAGGGTCTTCACATTCTTTGACATTTTTAATCGAAACTTTTCCTCCGATTAATTTAATGCCTTCGAGAGTTACATCTCTTGTTCCGCTGATTATTAGCAAAATCAAGAGGGACTGATTTAGTTCGTCCCAGTCAATAAGACGAACGCTGCCTCCAAAAGAAGGCTCGACAATGCAATTGATTATATATCCTAGTGCAAGGACAAAACCAACTGCCGAGATCCATAACTTTTTCGTTAGAATCTGTTCAACGTTGTTTTTCATAAATATTATAATTTTAATAATTTTTAACTGAGACTATACTATTCATTAAATTCGATTTTGTCAAGTTTTTTGTACACCAAACGCCGCGCGTGACCAAAGTCTTTTATCTTTGCTATTGGGCGTCGTCATAATTCCACCGACCGTAGGCACTTTGCAACCGGTAGTTTCCGGAAAAGAAAATGCTTCTTTGGTCAGAAAACATTTGGCCATATCTGCAAAAATCCGCGCTTCCATAAATTTTCCATTATATCCAAATTCATCCGACCACTCAATAACCGCTTTTTGATTGGATAGCTGGGCAAAAATTTCTTGATGTTCCGGCAAAACAATTGCTTTACCATGTATTAAATTTTCAAAATCGTGACGTATCAGTGGATTATTCCACCCTCCACCAAATAATAAAAAATAATCCGGTGTTTTAATTGGCAAAAATTTAAGACTATACGCCATTATATAAGCACTAAAAAATTCGGCAGTACGCAGACTGTTAACCCATGCAATATTTGTTTTTGGCATTTTATACCATGCTGGATCACTTGATTTTGGAGGAACTTTAAGCAAAAAATTTTCTTCATTGTGCGTTATTACACTTTGTTCAAACATCTGTTTCAGAAGAGCAAAATCAACCTTTCCGCACTGTCCGTATTTACCATCAAAATCACAATTCTCACCAACATACAAACGCACAATTTCATCAACAAAGTGATTAAACGGCCCGCAATCCCAGCCAACTACATGATTATCAAAAACCACCGCAACATTTCCGGTATTTCCGCCATTACAAAAAACGGCCGGATACATTCCTTTTTTCTGCATATCTATCGCCAAATGCATATTGTGAATCGGAGCCAATGGAGCCCCCTCACCGCCATTGATAATATCGTCAGAACGAAAATCATAAACCACCGGCATATTCAGCAAATCACTCAACATCTGCCCGCTGCCAATCTGTATAGTTTTTGCTTGCTGATTTGCACCGGCAAGCGATGGAGGCAAATGATAACAAGTCTGCCCATGAAAACCAACTGCATCAATATCTGATGAGTTAATTTTGTTAATTTGCATCATCTCGGTTACTGTCTGTGCAACCAAGTTAATATATTTATCATGTAATTTCATAAAATCATCATTGCACAAAAGCGCAATATCTCCGCCATTTGCGGATAGATTCTCTTTTAATTTGCGGAATTTTTCTGCAATATCAGTCGGAATATCTTTACTATATCCGCAAATATCCATAACTTTTTCGCCATCAAACGCCGTCAATACCGCATCAACGGCATCGAGCGAATTTCCGGTCATAATCCCAATACATAAATACCTCTGTTTTTTCATATATACAAAGTATCACGTGTCTATATATTTGACAATATTTTTATAAATTTTAACAGGCTCGAATTATTTATTGATTATAAAAATCAAAAATAATATACTTTTCGCATGAAGAAAAGATATGCCTATAAAAACGACAATTCTTTCGGTCGCTCAATCGTTGAAATGCTTGGAATTTTATCCATCATTGCTGTCTTAAGCATCGGAGGAATTGATGCTTATTCTAAAGCCATGGAAAAAATGGTTATAGATGAAACTTTGCAGCAACTTCACTTCATCATCAAAAATATTAATTCCCTATTTTCTCAACAGCACAGCTATCGCGGACTTAATAATAGAACAGCTATTCAGCTTATGATTGTTCCCCAGAAAATGATAACTTCATCCAAAACAATCCACCACCCTTCAGGCGGTGAAGTCAAAATACGCGCGGTAAGCAGGGGTAATGGTTTTGTAATCGTTTACAACCATCTGTTACGCCATGTTTGTGCAAAAATTGCATCTGAAGCAACAAATTTCGGTGATGGAAATTTGAAATATTTGATGATTAGCCCTACAGGATACGATTTGCCTCGCTCATTTCCAATATCTCTTGATAATGGAGAATATCGTCGAAGTGAATTACCCTTAGCATATGATAAAGCCGCAGCTGATTGCTCATGTCCATTTGATACCTGCGGCATTGCTTTATTTTTTCAATAAAAATTGATATCCAATAACTTTGCTGAAAATGGCGCTTTTCCCGGATTGCATATATATGCCCCCATTTTTAACTGCTCATATTTTACAAGCATCTGAAACATTCTCACCCTAAAAAAATCTCCATCATCTGTTGCATAAGACAAGCAAAAATCACCATTCAATATTTCAAGACGCAAATTAATTATCTCCATATTTCTCGGCAACGGAAGCAGTGTTAAATCAGAATGTCCCAAATTAGTTACTGACAGCGCCAAAGAATGACCTCTGTCCGGTTGCCGAACAAGCGATACCTTAAACCAATTGAGCGCATCAATCCTTCCCATAAGCCCATATTGAGCACTGCAATCCTGCTCCTTTTCTGCTTTCCATTGTACTGTCAATGTAACATCACCGGAGTGTCTGATAAAAAAGAAATGCCCGTTATCTTTACAAACAGCACGACGGGCATCTTGCCAAAATTCTGTTTCCGGATTCGCTTTTATCAGCATTGCCCCCGAATCAAACCTAAATTCCGGCTCATTATACCATTCAAAATCACGAATAGTCTCCAGATGCATCAAAAACTCCTAACGTTTTCATCTGGCATATTTTCTAACACTTTCTCCAGTTCTGCATTCTTGGTTTGTGGCACCACAATCTTTAAGGTTACAATCTGATCCCCAACACCTTTAAAATTATTAATCCCTTTACCTCTAAGTCGCAGCTTTTCTCCACTGCTTGCATATGGCGGAATATTCACAGCAACATTGCCGCCAATCGTCGGAACAACAACCCGTGCGCCCAAAATCGCCTCTTTCATACTAATCGGCAAATCCATAGTCACATTTTGCCCTTCAAGATTAAAATATGGATGTTTGGCAACATTTAAGGTAATTAATACATCACCGTTTTCGCCCCCCATATGACCGGTTTTTCCCAAACCTTTAAGGCGCAATGTTTGTCCGTCAAGAGTTCCTGCCGGTATTTTAACATTAATACTTTTTCCGCCTATATTTACCTGTTTTTCAGCCCCTCGAACCGCCGATAAAAAATCAATTTTCATCGTATAGGTTATATCTTCGCCTTTACGAGGACGAGAGCGCCCACGTGATGCACCTGCCCCGCCAAAAGCAGAAAATATATCATCGCCAAAAATGGAAGAAAAATCAAAACCTGCTCCTTGAGGACCACCCGTAGATGTATATCTAAAACCTCCAGCCCCGCCGAATGGATTCCCTTCTTGTCCAAATCCGGCTCCAAAACCTGTCGGTTTTCCATCTGCATCTATTTCATTATTATCATATTGAGCGCGCTTTTTCTCATCACCCAAAATATCATATGCTGCCGAAATTTCCTTAAACTTTTCGGCAGCAGATGGATTATCTTTATTAACATCAGGATGATATTTGCGTGCCAGTTTGTGATATGCAGACTTAATGTCCGCTCTGCTGGCGTTTTTGCTAACTCCCAATACTGTATATAAATCTTTTCCCATTGATACTAACTCATTACCTTTCAGTATCTATATAGGGTTTATTTTTTCGTATTACAAGCGAACACAGTCAAAAGTAACACGACGATAATATCCGCGATAAAGATTTATTTTACGCAAAATCGCCGTACGATCGCCATGCTCTCTGCAATAATGAGCAGCCAGCGGCATAAGTTCATCAACTCTGATATCGCGATATTCATAGGTTACAAAGTTATCACTCTTCGCTTTCACTGCAACACGGCTTGCAAAAGATTTATAATCTGACGGATCAACTGCAACATTCTTATCAACAACCGGAGCTTTAATCACTGCGCCTTCACTAATGCAGCTGCTATCTTGTTCAACAACATAATATTTAATCTGATTATTAACTGGTTCTGAAACCACAACGGTTTCTTGCTGAGTTGCAGCAACCACAACCGGCGCTGCAGCAGCGGCAGCAACAACCGGAGCCGCTTTTTGCTCACATCCCAAAGCATAAAATTTTTCGCATTTTCCTTCTTGGCAGGTTGTGCAAGCACGACATCCGCTCAAAAGAACGCAAAGCCCCATAACAAACAAATTCAGTTTTTTCATAGCATTACCCTTTTTAAAATTCAAACTGACACAAACTTATCATTTTTTGACAAAAAATGCAACTTTTTAATCCAACAAATCATAAATTTCTTTTCCGGCGCGTTCCAAAATCTGCAAAACTTTACGATTGGTAGAATCTTTGGTGCGATTATTGGTCAGTTTGGTCATCATATGCTGCAATTTGCGATTAAACGCATCATTTTCACGCAATTTTTCAACTTGTCGCACATTTTCTTCATCGTCAATTTTATAATTGGCAACTGCTTTTACCACAGCCAAATATTGCGCGTCTTTACTTGCTGAAAATTGCGCATTCACATCATGAACAGAAAGCGTAACCATCGCCATTATAACCGGTAATATTCTCATATTTTTCCCCATACTAAATTAGTTATTGAGTTTGTTTTCAAGACCAATATAATACAAATAATAAAATTTTGCTATTTAATATTTGAGGAAAGATGATGAAAAAAACAATTTGGGCTTTATTTGATGACCGCATGGGCAGCATCGGGCAGGCTCGCGGCATTCTTCAAGAACTTGCTGATGACTATGAAATTATTGAAAAAAAAATTGTATATACCAAATTTGCTGCACTGCCTAACTGCATTCGAGGAAGCCGCTTTTTAATCGGGGTCGACACCCAAAAATCCGATAAACTTAAAGGCGAAGATTATCCCGATATCGTACTATCTATAAGTCGTCGAACCGCTCCGATTGCTCTCTGGATTAAACGTCATTCCAAAAACAAAACTAAAATTGTCCAGTTAATGTTACCGGGAAAATACGGAATTAAAAACATGGATTTAATTGTTGTTTCTGAACATGATCGCGGCAAAGCTGACAACAACAATATTTTTTACATTACAGGTTGCCCTCATCGCGTTAACGACAAAACTCTAAACGAGGCTCGCCAAAAATGGGAACATGAATTTGCTCACCTTCCCCGCCCCTTAACCGCTGTATTGGTTGGGGGAGCCATAAAAAGCAAGCCTTTCACCGATAAAAATGCCGAACTTTTAGCCAATAATATAGCCAACGTGCAAAATATGGTCAGCGGCTCCATTCTGATTACATCGTCACGCCGAACCGGCAAATCCGCCGAAGATATAATTATGAACAAAATCAAAGATATACCTTCATATACATACCTTTGGGGTGACAAAAAAGAAAACCCGATTATGGGATTTTATGCCTGCGCCGACCGAATTATTGTTACCGGCGATTCGGTGTCGATGACTTGTGAGGCTTGCGGCAGTGGAAAACCCGTCCTAATTTTCACCGGAAAAAATTGGCTAACCAAAAAACATTTGCGTTTTGTAAAATCATTAATCGAAAAAGGATATGCCGCCAACATCAATGATTATGAGATAAACAACTTTGCTCCTCAAAACAAGCTGCTTCCATCTTTAGAAGTTGCGGATAAAATAAGAACGCTTTAATTGATATATTGTTTCAATATATTGGGCATAAATATTCTGCAATGCCCTAATAAAATCCGGCGACGACAATAATTCATCGCAATTTTTAGGATACGGATTGTCCAACAGGCGTCTGACCGGCATAGTCTTGACTTTTGTCGGCAAAAAATGACGGCAAAAAGCATAAGCAGCTGCCCCAACATCTTTTGTATCATAACCTATATCCGAAAGCATTTTTATAACATCTGTTTCTTCGGAAAATTGTTTTCCATACCAAATACCAATACCTTCCGCAGCAAGCTCTTCCCATGGAAAAGCTTTTCCGGGATCTGGTTTTCGTGTAGGAGCTATATCCGAATGCCCTACAACCATGTGCCGTTCAATATCCCATCTTTCAATAATTTCATGACATAAACCGGTCAGTGCTTTTATCTGCCTGCGCCCAAATTTACTCTGTCCCAAACTATTATGACAAACCTCAATTCCGATTGAGCGAGAATTTATATCATCTAACCCTTGCCACAAACTAACCCCTGCGTGCCAAGCTCTATCTTCTTCAGACACACATTGCCACACCGCACCATCAAAATCTATCACATAATGAGCACTTAATCCCAGCTCATCAAGTCTTGCAATGCCTTCAACAGCCTCATGCGCCATTGAATGAATAACCAGCATCTCTACAGAATGCTCGCGCTGATTAAAGTGTAGCAATGGCGCCGCATTATAAACAGATGGTCGATAACTCAACTCCAAAAGCTCCCTGTTGTTTTATTAAATTGCGATGACAAAAACGACGATAACTAAAATAATGTTTGTCATCATCATACGTATTTATCCCCGAAACAGTAATATTCTTCACCCCAAACAACTCTGCGCGATGTTTCACATATTGTTCCAAATCACATAAATACTTTCCATCTTCAATCGGTGTAAAAAATACGGAGTTTTGCGCAGACTGCTCAATAAACATATCTCGCATATCATCTTTGACTTCAAAATCTTTTTGCTGCAAACATGGTCCGGTTGCCAACGCAATATTTTCAAGCTTGGCCCCATGTTCTATCATAACCTGCAATGTGTTCTCAATCACACCTTTCAGGGCGCTGCGCCACCCTGCATGCGCTGCTCCTATAACTCCGTTTTTAAAATCAGCCATCAATACCGGAAT
>CADBMA010000022.1 GCA_902795665.1 uncultured Rhodospirillales bacterium | reverse complement strand
ACCGCAGCCATCAAACTTGAATTGGGAAAAATCTGCAATTTTGACCATATTTTCCGCATCGCACGGTTTTATGATAAAAAAGTCAAAGTCGAGTTTTATTAATTGTGTCAGATCGAAATAAAAAAAGAACCGCTGAAAAGCGATTCTTTTTTTGGGCCTAAATGGCGGTTTTGATGTTTGCCACCGTGCGACCGGACAGGGATGTGTTGTATGTCCAGTTTTGGTCTTTGTAGTTTTTGGCAAGTTGCTCCAAACGCTTCACGGCTTGTGCGGAGACAGTCTTTTTAATGACTTTTCCGTCAGAACCAAGCAATGAATATTGCTTGCCGTTCTTAACCACAAAGCGGTAGTTTTCCGGCTGGCCATTCTGGTAGAGAACGATGATCTGCTCATACTTCTCACCGAAAACGCCGTTGACGCCCCATTTGTCCCCTGATTTGGTCAGCACCAGATTCTTCTTGATGAAGATATCCGCTTTGGGGCCGATTGCCTGTGATGTTCCATTCTTCAGGTAGTACTTGCCCTTGTCATTGTGCATGACAAAATAGTTGGGCGCGCTGGAGATGGACTCGTAAGAGCTGCCGGTTATAGACTTGGCAGTCTTGGCGTCGAGCAGGTCCCATGTGACCGAAGCTGCGGGCGAAGTCCGCTGGCGTTGGGCCAGGAGATAGCCGTTCTTGCATTCCACTTTGACGTAGATGGCTGGCGTAAGCAACTCGTTGACTCCGGCGAACTTGATTCCTACTGTCTTCCCTTCCTTGGTGGTGTAGGTGACCAAGTTTTTCGTACCCTTAATCGGGGTTTCTACTGACTTGAAACAGCTTGTCAGCAGCAGACTGCAGATAACAGTCATGAAAATGAATTTTTTCATAAATTGTTTTTTTAATAGGTTAATAATTAATTGATATTTTTTGTGTACAATATTTGTCTAAAAAAGTCAAGAGTTTTAAATAAAATTTTCATTTTTTTATTGTAATTATATTTTATACTTACTTTTGGAGAGAAAAATATGCAGAAAATTGCTTCGGATCAGTTGCGAAAAGTTGTCGGTTCTAAATCAGTAACCAAATCGACGATTATAACAAAAGTTATCACAGATAGCCGCAAAGCAGAAAAAGGGGCGCTGTTTGTTGCCATAAAAGGCGATAAGTTTGACGGCCACGATTTTGTTGTTGATGTTTTAGAAAACGGATGTGAACTGGTTATGGTCGAACGATTATTGCCTCATGTTGCTGCAGACAGACAGATTGTGGTGCCCAGCACGATTGAGGCGTATGGACGCATCGCGGCTTATAATCGTCAGCAGTTCAAAGGCGTAGTTATCGGTTTGACCGGCAGCTCTGGCAAGACCACTACTAAAGAAGAACTGAAACACGTCTTATCAGCCTTTGGCAAAACTTATGCCACCAGCGGCAACCATAACAATCATATAGGAGTGCCGCAAACCTTGCTCGATATGGATATGGACGCAGATTATGCCATAGTTGAAATGGGAATGAGTTCTAAAGGCGAAATTTCTCAGCTGACCTCATATGTTAAACCCGATATAGCCCTTGTTACCAATGTCTATCCCATGCATATAGAATTTTTTGAGAGTTTTGAAGCTATTGCAAAAGCCAAAGCCGAAATTTTTGAGGGATTGACATCAAATGGAATTGCCATAATTAATGCAGATACCAATTTTGCCGATATTTTGCAAAAACAAGCACAAAAATATACAGACAAAATTATAACATTTGGCAAAAACAACCATTACACCGGCAGGCTTGAACTTGAACAAGACGGAGAAATTCAGCGCTATAATGCTTGGGCTGTTCTGAAGGTTGTGGAAGCTTTGGGGCTGGATTGCGCCCAGGCAGCGGAAACATTAAAAACTTTTGAAGCCCTTGAAGGGCGCGGCAAAAAACATATTCTGCCTCTGCCATCCGGCGGATGCTATACTCTGATTGATGATAGCTATTCCGGCCAGCCGGAGGCTATGAAAATCGCCATAAAATCACTATCCGAAATGCCGTGTAAAGGTAGAAAAATTGCCCTTTTGGGTAAAATGGCAGAGTTGGGCGCCACTTCCCTAAAACAGCATATAGCAATAGGCAAACTGGTTGCCGATTGTAAGATTGATATTGTCATCGGCGTCAAACCGGAGATGAAAGATATGTTGGCACAGCTCCCAGCAACTACCGAGCAATATTATTTTGACAGCAGAGAGGGAGTGGTTGAGTTTTTGCAAAATAAACTGTTGCAAAAAGATGATATTTTGCTTATAAAAGGAGCAAGATATTCTTCAGAATTATATAAAGTTACCGAAGCTTTGTTAAAAGGATAGTATATGAAATGTCCGTTTTGCGGCTGTCTTGACAGTCAAGTTAAAGATTCGCGATTGAGCGAAGATAATACGTGTATCCGCCGTCGTCGGGAGTGTCCCGAATGCGGTTCGCGCTTTACAACCTTTGAAAGAGTAATGCTCAGAGAGTTAACCGTTGTAAAACGCAATGGCGAAAAAGCGCGTTTTGATCGTGATAAATTGGCGCGCTCAATACAGCTTGCGGTGCGCAAACGCCCAATTACTCCGGAGCGAGTAGAAAAAATTGTTAATTCGATACAGCGCCGCCTTGAAAGTTCGGGCGAGGCCGAAATTGCTTCGACAACTATCGGAGAATATGCAATGGAAGCTTTAGCGAACCTTGATAAAGTTGCATATATAAGATTTGCATCGGTGTATAAGGACTTTTGCACCGCTGCAGATTTTGAAGAATTTGTGAATAAAATTGATGAATTGGCAAAACATAAATCAAACGTAGAGGAATAAAAATAATGGCGAAATTCGTGTCCGAAAAAATCAGAATGAAAAGCTCAGCCCGTTTGGCTGCTGTTCAGGCAACCTATATGATTGCATATAGCCAGCGACCGGTTGAAGAGGTTATAAAAGATTTTACCAACGGAGAAGTAGGGCGCTATCTTTTGGCCGATAATCCGGACGGAGGCGAAGAAGTTGTAGCCGTGGAACCTATGGATAAAGCCTATTTTGAAAAATTGGTAATCGGCGTTCATAAAAATAAAGAAGATTTGGAAAAATCACTCAATTTGTTTTTGGCTGACGGGCGCAATTTAGATCGCTATGATGGCACTCTGCAGGCTCTGCTGCTGTGTGCAATGTATGAAATTGCCAATACCAGAGATATTGATACCAAAATTATAATTCAAGAGTATGTGGATATGGCATATGCATTTTTTAGCAAAAATGAGCCGAAAATGGTTAATGCTTTGCTTGATCAGATATCCAAACAAATCAGGGATTGAAAGAGGCGTAAAATGGCCAAAATGAAAATTTTTGAATATCCGCATCCGGTTTTAAAACAAAAGTCTGAAAAAGTAAACAGAGTTGACGATGATTTGCGTCATTTGCTCAATGATATGCTTGAAACGATGTATGATGCCGATGGAGTTGGACTTGCTGCTCCTCAAGTCGGGGTTTCGAAACGAATTGTAGTCATTGATATCAGCCACCCTGATGAAGGCGAAGAACAAAAACCATTATTTTTGATAAATCCGGAGATTATTTGGCACTCAGAAGAAAAGAGCTGTCAAAATGAGGGGTGCCTATCAGTTCCGGAACAGAGTGCCGAAGTTGAACGCTACAAACAAGTGCGCGTGCATTATCTTGATTATCATGGACAAGAGCAGGAAATTTTGGCTGAAGGATTGTTGGCAATAGCCTTGCAACACGAAATAGATCACCTTGACGGCATTTTGTACATTGATCGCATCAGTCGTCTAAAGCGTCAGATGTTGTTGAAAAAATTGCAAAAATTACGTCAGGAGGAACAATCGTAATGAAAGTTGTTTTTATGGGTACGCCGGAATTTGCTCTTGAGGCACTCAAAGCACTGTCGACAGAGCATGAAATTTTGGCGGTCTATACCAAAGAACCCAAAATATCTGGTCGCGGCAACAAATTAGTTAAAACCCCGATTCACATCTGGGCAGAAAGTCATGGTGTTGAAGTTCGCACCCCAAAAACTCTGCGCCAAGAAGAAGAGCAGAAAAAGTTTGCCGCACTAAATGCCGACATTGCAGTGGTTGCTGCATATGGTCTGATTTTGCCGCGTCCGATACTGGACGCATATCCGTTGGGGTGCATAAATATCCATGCTTCTCTTTTGCCGCGATGGCGAGGTGCTGCGCCAATTCAGCGCTGCATCGAAGCCGGTGACAAAAAGAGCGGGGTGACCATTATGCAAGTGGCTGAAGGGCTGGATACCGGAGATATGCTGATGAAAGGCGAGGTGACAATCACCCCGCAAACTACCGGCGGCGATTTGCACGACAAGTTGGCGCAATTGGGGGCAGAATTAGTGGTTAAAACCCTCAATAATATTGATAAAATTATTCCCGAAAAGCAAGATGACGCATTAAGTTGCTATGCTGCCAAAGTTGAAAAAGAAGAAAGCAATATTGATTTTATGATGCCGGCTGCACAATTATGCCGCAAAATTATGGCTTTTAGTCCTTATCCGGCAATATTTTTTGAGCATAACGGCGAAAGATTCAAGATTTTGCGCGCCAATTTAGCAAAAAATGAAAATATTCCTACAGGCAACGTGCTGCAAAAAGGTTTGCAGCTATTTATCGGCGCTTCTGATGGTGCAATCGAGATTACCGAAATTCAGCGTCAGGGCAAAAAAGCTATGTCAACAGTCGAACTTTTGCGCGGTTATCAATTTTAGCAATCTGTCTGCGATGGTGAATGGCTGATAAAATGATGAATCTTATAGCAATAAAAAATATAGTGATTGACAGTATAACCGACAGCTTGGAATTGTTTCCATTTTTGCTGGGGGCTTATTTGATGCTTGAGTATCTTGAGCGTCGTAATGACCTAAAATCAATGAATCTGATACACAATGCCGGCAGATTTGGTCCGATTGTCGGCTCTCTGGTGGGTTTGATTCCGCAGTGCGGTTTTGCCGCGGTTGCCTCCAATTTCTACGCAGCACGGGCAATTTCTGTCGGAACTCTGATGGCAATATACTTAACCACATCAGATGAAATGTTGCCGATTTTAATTTCTAATGCAATTCCGGTTGGTGTCATATTCAAAATTCTTGGTCTAAAATTTTTGTTTGGTGTAAGTATTGGTTTGATATGCGATGCCACAATCAACAAAAGTTATCAAACAGTTGACATTGAAAAACTGTGCGAAGAAGCTGATTGTCATTGCGCTGGCCACGGAATATGGAAACCGGCATTGTATCACGCCTTACGGATTACATTATTTGTTTTTGCAGTAACCTTGGCATTAAATGCTTTGTTAGAGTTTTTAGGCGAAGATTTGCTGCACAATATTGTTTTCAAACGTCCGATTATCGGTCCGATTATTGCTGCTTGTATCGGTCTTATTCCCAATTGTTCGGCATCAGTTGCCGTTACTCAGCTATGGGTTGAAGGAGCAATGAATTTCGGTTCGCTGATTTCCGGATTGCTTGCCGGCGGAGGAGTTGGGATTTTGGTATTGTTCAAAGTAAACAGCAATCGCCTCGAAAATATCAAAATAATATCAATATTGTATATTTCTGCAGTTATATGCGGAATATTAACTGAATTTTTATCTATAACTTTATAAAATTGAGTATTATATACAAAACATGGAGTAAAAAATGGCATTTCAAACCAAAAGAGTTTTGAAAAAAGCGATATCTTGGGCCGGATTGTTTTTCTTTGGTCTGGCAGCGTATATGTTATGGCATCAGCTATCAAAATATAGTCTTACCGATATAAAAGATGCGCTTTTTAATATTCCGCGGCACAATCTTATGTTGGCCGGATTGGCATCTTTTGGCGGTTATATTGCTCTGTCGTCATATGATTTTTTGGCTCTATGCTACATCAAACGCAAAATAGCTGTGTGGAAGTGGATTTTTGCCGGATTTATCGGTTTTTCAGTGAGCAACAACGCCGGACATGCCATAGTTTCAGGCGGCACCATTCGCTATCGTTTATACACTCGTTGGCGCTTTCGCGGAACAGAAATTGTGCGGATGGTAACTTTT
>CADBMA010000021.1 GCA_902795665.1 uncultured Rhodospirillales bacterium | reverse complement strand
TCATAAACACCGTCAGATGCTATAAAGCTTTCGGCTTTTTTGAGCTGTCTTCTCGCCGCAATTGCAATAAGTTTTTCGGCCAATTCCCGAATACGTTTTTTAACTTTGGACTTCTTAGCTTCCCAAGCCATACCTCCCAAAGTATCAAGCTGAATATTTTCATCATCAGCGCCATATCTTGAAATCATCTCAATATTTTCTACCGGCACAAAAAGTTTGTCATCATTGGCATATAGTATTTTCAAACAATCATGATCTGCTCCGCCTGCCGATATATTTTCCAATCCCATAAAGCGTCCGATTCCATGTTCCAGATGCACAACCAACTCACCTATATTAAGTGATGAAATATCCGCAATAAAATCTTTGCTTGATGCTTTGCGTGAAGTGCGGCGATTTTTTTTAGCTCCCAGAATATCTGCTTCCGCAATCAGATAATATTTTTCATTACGAAAACCATGCGGCAACTCCATAACCGTAAGCACTACGCTGTTTTGCGCTCTGAGCACGGCATCATTCCAATCATTCGCCAAACTAAATACAATTTTATTATCCCGTTCTCCATTGGCTTCATTCAACAAAGCCAGAATACGTTCTCGTGAACCGGAAGAATTGCAGCAGATTATTCTTGATAGCCGACCATATTCTGATAAACTATCCAACAGTTCAACATAAACCTGTGATGCTGATACATTCTTAGCGGCCGAAAAATCACGCCCCGGAATAATCCCCAAATCTAAATTATCTTCACTATCCGGAAGATTCATACCGCTAATTTGCAAATCGGAACGTGCCAAAACAATTTCTGGTTTTAAAAACATCTCTTCCGGCGGCACCGGACGATAAGTATCAATTTCTGCGTTATTCTTGATTGACAAAGCTTCTAATCGTGCTTGATAATGATCCGCAATGCTATCACTTTTGGCCTGCAGAGCAGATTGCGTATTACGACCGCTAATGACCTGAGCGCGCGGCAAATATTCAAACAACGACGGCAGATGATCTTCATAAAAGAAAGGTAGCCAATTTTCCATACCTATATATTTTCTTGCTTCAGAGATTGCCTGATAAATTTCATCATCTTTTCCCGCAACCCCAAATTCTTCGCGATAACGGGAACGAAAGTTTTTGATTGTATTTTCATCTAACACCACTTCTCCGGCTGCTTGAAATGTATAATTTGTCCTTTCTCCGTTAGTGCGCTGTGTTAAAACATCAAAGGTCCGAATTTTTTCAACTTCATCGCCAAACAAATCTATACGCAGCGGAGCTTCAGACCCCATTGGAAAAATATCCAAAATATCACCGCGAACTGCATATTCTCCAGGCTCCATCACTTGCTCAACCCGAATATATCCGTTAAGCGACACATAGTGCAAAAATTCTTCAAAAGCTAGTTCCCCACCGACTTTTATTGATTTTACCGAATTGCGGAAAACTTTCTGCGGCGGAAGTTTTTGCAAAATTGCCCCAACACTGGTAACAATAATGCGCGGCTGTGCGGCATCTGGATAAAGCGCCAAATGCGCCAAAACTTCTACTCTTTCTGCGGTAATATTAACATTTGGCGAAATGCGATCATAAGGAACTGTATCCCACGCCGGAAAAGTAAATATTTCAGCCTCTGGCATTATACTTCGCAAAATTGTCGCCGTTTGCTCCAAAGTTGAGCCGTCCGCAGCAATAAAAATGATATCACGATCCGAATGTTTGGCAAGTTCCTGAACAATAAAAGCTTCGGCACCATCTGCAACCGAGGATAGCGTCTTAATTTTTTCATTTATTTTTTTTAACTTTTCAAACATTCTTTTTTATCTTCTTGTTTACTTTCTTTTCAAAACTATATACAATTGGCAATTAATAGCAACCAATTTTAGGTTTTTGTGCAATGCGTCCGCCAATTTTGTTTCCGCTTTTTGCCTCAATAACTTCAATTTCCGGCATTGGAGATAAATCCGCAAAACTCCTCTCCAACCTTGGTATCAATAAAGTCGCTGATGTATTATGGCATCTGCCCTACTCCCTGCTCAGACGAAACCTGCAACCATCATTACAAACTGCACAGTTAGGAGAAATTAATACCTTCGCTGTCACCATAACCGAGCATATCCCTCCACGGCGCAAAAGCCAACCTTATCGTGTATTATGCAGTGATGAATACGGCAATCAGATTGTGCTATGCTTTTTTAAGGTCTACCCCAATTCTATTGTTAAAAATCTTCCCATTGGAGCCAAGCGCTTCATAAGCGGAAAGGTAGAAAACTACAACGATATGCTGCAAATGAATCACCCTGATTACATTTGTGAACACATAAATAACATTCCACAGTTTGAACCGGTATATGGTTTGACTGCCGGAATTACCAATAAAATGCTCAATCGTTTATCTGCTCAAGCATTACAACAACTTCCCATTCTGCCTGAATGGCAAGACAACGAGTTTTTAAAACAACATCATTTCCCTAGTTTTAATCAGGCAATCAATGCTGTTCATCATCCGCAAAATTTTGACGATCTGCTACCTACCTCTGATGCACGCACTCGTTTGGCTTATGACGAATTATTAGCCAACCAGCTTGCTTTGGCAATAGTGCGGCAAAAAATCAAAAAGCAAAAAGGGCGTAAAATTGCCGGAAATGGATTGCTGCGACGCAAAATCATTGACGCACTGCCCTTCAAACTCACCTCTGCACAAGAAAACGTCTTAAAAGAAATTTTTGCTGACCAAGCCTCTGAAAATCGTATGTTGCGTCTTTTACAAGGCGACGTCGGCAGCGGCAAAACCATAGTTGCCCTCTTAACAATGCTCAACGCAGTGGAATGCGGATTTCAGGCTGCCATAATGGCTCCGACCGAAATCTTGGCCAAACAACATTTAGAAACCATAGCTCCGCTTTGCGAAAATATTGGACTTCGCGCTGAATTGCTTATCGGCAAAGTCAAAGGAAAAGCACGTACAAAGATAATATCCGATCTTGCAGAAGGTAAAATTGACATTCTTATCGGCACTCACGCTCTGTTTGTTGAAGATGTTATTTTTAAAGATTTAGCTTGCGTAATTATTGATGAGCAACACCGTTTCGGCGTTCATCAGCGGCTTAATCTCTCTAACAAGGGAAATTCTGCCGATATATTGGTTATGACTGCCACCCCCATACCACGGAGCTTGGTTTTAACTGCTTTCGGCGATATGGAATACTCCAAAATAGACCAATTACCCGCAGGCCGCAAACCGGTTGATACCAGAGTTATGCCTCTAACCAAAATCGATGATATCACTGCCGCCCTACAAAAACAAATTTCCGCCGGACGCCGCGCCTATTGGGTATGTCCTTTAGTTGAAGAATCAGAAAAAATCGATTTGGCCGCCGCTGAAAAGCGTTTTGAATTACTTCAAAACATTTTCGGAGATAAGGTCGGTTTAATTCATGGTAAAATGAAAGAAAAACAAAAAGATGAAATCATGGAGCGTTTCAAAAACGGTGAAATCAACCTATTAGTCGCAACCACCGTTATTGAAGTCGGCGTAAATGTCCCTGAAGCCACCATCATGATTATTGAACACGCCGAACGCTTCGGATTGGCTCAGCTTCACCAACTGCGCGGACGCGTCAAACGCGGCAATGCCGCCGCCAGCTGCTTGCTTTTGTATGGCTATCCTATCAGCTCCACAGCTCGTTCGCGCCTGCAAATTATGAAAGAAACCGAAGATGGTTTTTTAATTGCCGAAGAAGACCTTAAACTTCGCGGCAGTGGTGAAATTTTAGGAACCAGACAATCCGGTTTTGTTAATTTCAGGCTTGCTGATATGAGCGTTCATCAACATTTATTAATTACTGCCAGTCAAGACGCAAAATTGATACTTAATCAAGATGCTGATTTGCAAACTCCGCGCGGTCAAGCCCTGCGTATCTTGTTATACCTGTTTGAGCGTGATGATGCTGTCAAAACCTATCTTGCCGGATAATCGTAAAATAAAAAAACTCCCGATGGTGAGGGGATAACCTTCGGGAGTTCAGTCCTCAGACAAAACACTTCTTAGTTAGCAGTTTCGGTTTCGCTGATTGTTTCTTCCATCATAACTCCATCACTGCTATTATGCTGATTAGATGAATTATTATGATGTTTCTGCTGCATCATTTTCTTAGCTGATTCTTTATGCTGAGCGGCACTTTCTGCCGAAACAGGTGCCACCACATCATATTCTTCTTCTATAACCATAACCCCAACCGGTTCTTGGCTGTTGGAATTATTTTTTCCTTGCGCAACGGCATTTCCGATATAATATCCAATGACTGCCAAAAACGCAAATAATCCTACTGTTATAACCTTTTTCATTTGATCCTCTTTCAACATTATTAAACTTCGATAACAAATATAAGAATACCCGCGGGAGTTTCAATCCCGCGGGAGATATTCAAAACTTTTTACCTATTATTTTTATCAAAAAGTATAACGAATACCCAGTGTATATTCATTCAAATGTTTATATGCAGATATTTTATCTGTTTTTACATAGCGTACAATAGCGCGTACCGCCCAGTTACTATCAATATCATATTGCAAACCTGCTCCCAAACGATACCCCCAGCCATGGTCATTATTATGCGCTCCATCAGCATATTTAGACTTGAAAGTATATTGCCCGATACCGGCTGCAAGCAATGGCGCAACACCACTATCTCCTAACGGCAAATACGCCAGCATATCCAATCCATATGCATTAAATGATGCGTTGCGAATCCCCTGTGGTTTCATTTCATCTTTATCAGAATATTGATAAAAAACTTCGGTTCCAAAATATGGGTTATATACAGATCCCAATACTGCACGAACTGAATTATAATGCGGATGAGCACTGCTTGCATCATACGCATAATCCAGTCCTAAATAGGGGCGATAGTTATTCTCTACAGCTTGCGATACTGATACCTGAAACATACTTACCAGTGCAGAAACAAACATTATCATTATTTTTTTCATTTTTTATTCCTTTCTTTATCACTTTTTAATATAATTAGTGTATAATGAATAAAAGTAAAGTAAAAACTGCTTTAATTGCAAGGAATAAGACATGAAACCAAACAAAACACAATCAGGCTATACATTAATAGAATCTATTGCTGTTATTGCCATATTGACAGCTGTCGTAGGAACTATAATCAAGACTATTTCACATATGCACGACCGCTATAGAGTCAGCCGCCTCACCTCCCAAATTGTCGAACTTGAAAAAGCCATAAACACGCGTTTTTCAGCCTCAGAAGATTACAGCAGCTTAACCGCCAAGCTTATTAAAGACGAAAAGCTGGCTCCATCTGATATTAACTGGGGCGGCAGTAGCACAAATCCTTTTATGACACACAAATTCGGAGGCAATATCACTATATCAACAACCGGAGCTTCTCCGCATGAATATACTATAACTTTCACCAATATACCTGTTGTCCCATGCGTAGAGCTTGCAACCCAAAACTGGGCTCACAACCAATATTCAAATCTGTCGTATATGGAAGTAAATGATAACAAGTTAGAATGGATAACCAGCAGCGAAGAACACAGAATGCCTATACCTGCAGCTGCCGCTAACGATTTTTGCAACAGCGAACTCAATAATACAATTAAATGGACATTTCAATAATCGTGTAATAAATACATATTTTACTTGATTGTCATAATTGAATTATATTTAATATGGAATATATGAACACTCAAAATAAAGTAAGGAGAATAAAATGGTAGAAACTTCAATAATCCTTCCCCCAGACTATAAACCATCAAACGATGAAGAATATATGAATGAATTGCAATTGGAATATTTTCGCCGCAAATTAGAAGCTTGGAAAAAATCTCTCGTTTCACAATCTGAAGACACATTAGAAGACCTGCGCCAAGGCGGATTAAACCAACCTGATGACGTAGACCGTGCATCGCTTGAAACTGACAAGGCTCTCGACTTGCGCACCAAAGACCGCGCTCGGAAATTGATTACCAAAATTAACGAAGCTCTAAAACGCATTGAAGACGGAGAGTATGGTTATTGTGAGGAAACCGGAGAACCTATCGGAATTGATCGCTTAGAAGCTCGTCCGGTTGCAACCTTGTGCCTTGAAGCTCAAGAAAGACACGAAAGAATGGAAAAAACTTATAGCGAGGAATAAAACTTCGTTATGTATAAGACAGACTTCATATTAGCATCAGCCTCACCTCAGCGCTTATTGCTACTAAAGCAAATTGGATATGAGCCTAAAAAAATTGCTCCAGCCGATATAGATGAAAGCACTAAAAAAGGTGAAAAGCCTACAGCTTATGTCAAACGCATGGCTCTTGAAAAAGCTCAAAAAACTGCAAAATTACATCCGAATGAGAATATTCTTGCCGGAGATACTGTTGTCTGCGTTGGCAATCGGATACTTCACAAGGCTCGTAATGACGAAGAACAAACCTCTGTCATGAAGCTGCTATCCGGACGTTCATGTCAAGTTATAAGCGCCGTTTGCGTCATCGATCGCCTCGGACGCATCTCTCAGCGTTGCGTAACCTCGCGTGTCATAACCAAACGACTGAGCAGTGAAGAAATTTCTCAATATGTTGCCGGACATGAATGGGTTGGATGCAGCGGATACAAAATTGAAGGCTCTTTTGCCGGATATGTCAGGAAAATCATAGGCTCTTATAGCGGAATTGTTGGTCTGCCTCTGTTTGAAACACAAAATTTATTACAAGGAATAGGAATAAAATGAGTATAGATACCATCGTCTATGACAAAAACAGCCACGTCACAGGTATTGCTTTAATTAAAAATAACGACGTACGGGAAATTGAAATTATAAGCTCCAATCAATCTATCTACGGAAATGTTTATTTGGGCAAAATAACCAAAAAAGTTAGTCTTGCTCACGAAAAATACGGATTTTTTGTAAATATAGGCACCGAAAATGAAGCATTTTTAAACGCTGAAGAATATGATATGAATGACGGACATTTAGTTGAAGGGCAAACCGTTGTAGTGCAAGTAGCCCAAGAACGTCATGCTGAAAAAAATGCCCGCCTGTTCCGCTCAATCCAAATTGTCGGAACATATCTTGTTTATTGCCCATATCGTATGAATGTTGAAGCCTCAAGCAAAATTGAAAATAAAAACACCGCCTCTGAATTGTTATCCGCAGTAAAAGCAAACATTACCGGACAAGAAGGATGGGTTATACGTACTGCTGCAGAAACAGCCGAAATAAATGACGTTCTGGAAGAAATGTCGCTACTGCGCGATAGCTTTGAACGCATTCGTATAAAAGCACGCAGCGAACAAGCCCCTTGCTTGCTCTACAAAAAACCGGATTCCATATTCGAATATGTAAACAATTATTACAACAGCGGAAGTTTACGCAAAATCATCACCAACAACCATAATCTTGAAGAATCATTCAAAGGAAAGAATATTGAATTTGTTATTTGTAACAGCCCTTTTGAAGAGTATGGAATTGATGAGGTTATCGGTACCGCCCTTGAAAAAGAAATCAACTTAAAATCAGGCGGACGCATAACAATTGAAGAAACCAGAGCCTGCGTAGCCATTGATGTTGACAGCGGAAGGGATAACGGCAACGGTTCCTTAAATCATATAAACAACGAAGCCGCAGTCGAAATTGCCAAACAAATCCGCTTGCGCAACTTATCCGGAAAAATTGTTATCGATTTCGCTGGTCACTCCGATTTTCGGTACATTAAACCATTGCTGGAAATTCTTGAACATGAAATGAAAGATGATACCGCTAAAAACCGTATCTTTGGCCTCAGCCACGGTGGATTGGTCGAGATTGTACGCGTTCGCAAACGTCCGTCCCTACAAGAACTTCTCACCGATGAATGCCGTACTTGCAGTGGCACCGGACGAGTTGAGAAAGGCGAATAATGCAAAGCACAGATAAGACTTATAAATGCCCGATATGCGGAAAAGAGCATACTGATAACACTTATCGTCCTTTCTGCTCAAAGCGTTGCGCAGACATTGATTTAGGAAAGTGGTTTAATGGTGATTATAGCTTTGAAGCAGTTGAACTTGATGAGCAGGATATTGAAGATATAGCCGCCTTACACAATGCTCCTGATCAAAACAATCAAGAAACTAAATAAGCAATCACTATATCAACAACAAAAAAGGCTGAAAACAAGTTTTCAGCCTTTAACATTTTCAATACTTTGCCTCCGTATCATCAATAAGCCCTATAAGCCGACTGCATGCTCTGATAACTCCCATATCATTCGGTGTTTTTTTATTAACAGTCCGAACTTCGGTTTCTTGTTTAAGTTTTTCCAAATGAGCACGCAGCTCAAGCCGCATACTTTCATCTAACTTATCCATAACCAAATCAAATTGAGAGCAATAAACATCCTTTTCTGCATTGACAATTTTTAATTGCTTAAAAAGGCGAGCCACTTTGTCGCTAAGGCAAGAATTACATTTTCTGTCGTCTGCCAACTCTTTGTTGCGCAATGCAGAAAGTACAGCCATAAATGATAACACGATTAACAGC